>DATMCM010000663.1:0-5529 GCA_035558335.1 Blastocatellia bacterium
GCCGAGCCGATTCGAAACCTGTCTCCGATGTTTATCTGATCTTCGAGCAAGCCCTCGGTCGTGAAGTTCTCACCGAACATTCCCCACGGAAGCTCGGCGTCTGGAAGCACCTCCCGCCAGTACGCGTAATGCTCAGACGGATACGCGTAGACTGCTTTGTCAGGCCCGCCGTGAACCGAGAGGTCCGCCTGGCGGTCTCCATCAAGATTGAGCGTCCGAAGACGAACCGCGCCTTCGACCGGTTCTTTGAATATGCCGGTCGTGACGGTGCGTCCTTTCCAGACCACCTCACGAGGCAGGCTAACGTTTACAGAAAGAAGTTTCATTGCGGTCATCCCTTCAAAAAACAACCCTTACTCATTAATACCCAACTTATAGAGTCGCATCGTCATTGCTCGTGTTCCTTAGCACTTCGATCGCATCCGTCCTCAATGCTCTTGAACGCCAGTTTGAATCCAAAACCAACTCCAGAGTAAGCTAATCAGCAGGTTTCCAACAGTCGAAGGAGAGCGATGAACCCGAACGAGCTTTATTCAACGCTAGACGCCGAGCTTGAGAGAATCAAAGAGGCCAAGACCTTCAAGTACGAAGTCCCTCTGGAAAGCGAGCAAGGCGGGCTGGTGACAGTCGAAGGCAAGAAGGTTGTAATGCTTGCCTCGAACAACTATCTCGGTCTGTCCAATCACCCGAGCATAAAAGCTGCCGCGCATCGAGGGCTGGATGAGTGGGGCTACGGGATGGCCAGCGTTCGATTTCTTTGCGGGACTGAGCCGATTCACTTCGAGCTCGAACAGCGCATCGCGAAATTCGTCGGATGCGAAGCCGCGATACTTCACTCTTCGTGCTTTGCGGCTAACGAAGCCTTCTTCACGGCGCTGTTGGCGAACGACTTCGGCCGCAGCGACTACCAGGACGTCATCTACAGCGATCAGCTCAATCACGCGAGCATCATCGACGGCGTGCGGTTGTGTCGGGGCGTCGCGAAACAGACCGTCTCGCGGCTTTATCGAAACGGCGACGTCGGTCATCTGCGAGAGATGCTGGAAGAAGACCGGAGCAAGGACTACCGGATAAAGATAATCGCGACCGACGGCGTGTTCTCGATGGAAGGGCTGTTGGCGCCGCTGCCTGAACTCGTGAAGCTTGCGCGCGAGCACGACGCGTTGCTGTTCGTCGACGAGTCGCATGCCACAGGCGCGCTGGGAAAGACCGGAAGAGGAACCATAGAGGAGCTTGGCGTATTCGGTCAGGTCGATGTAGTCACCGGCACATTTGGAAAAGCGTTGGGCGGAGCGTCTGGAGGCTTTATCGCGGGGCGAGCGCCGCTCATCGAATTCCTGCGACAGAAGTCCCGGCCCTACACTTTCTCAAACACGATGCCGCCGTCAGTCGTGGTAGCGTCGATCGAAGCGATCCGAATGATCGAAGAGGACCCGGCGATCGTGAATCAGCTTCGTGAGAACACGGCTTACTTCAGACGAAGGATCGTCGAACTCGGCTTTACCATCATCGAAGGCCGTCATCCGATCGTGCCGGTGATGTTGGGAGAAGCCGCGGTTGCCCAGGATATGAGCCAGGAGCTCTTGAAAGAAGGTGTGTATGTAAAAGGCCTCTGGTATCCGGTGGTGCCAAAAGGCGAAGCTCGCCTGCGCGCGCAGATTTCAGGAGCGCACACGCGAGAGGACCTTGATCACGCGCTCGAAGCGTTCGACAGAGTAGGCCGCAAACTTCGCGTCATTTCGTAGTACTACTCGGTCAACTTTTACAAACTTATTACAACTCAGCAGAAACATGGCTTTCGGCCCGCTCGTTTAACAAGTTTCCGGCGAAAACTCGAGTCTCGTGCCCGACCCGCCAATTGCCGGATCAAACCATTCTCTTCGACTAGGAGTGAGGCAATGAAACCCAGCAAGTATGCGTACGGAATCGCAGCAGCCGTTTTGTTGATCATCGTCGTGAGCGGCTTCGCCTCAACGGGCACCAACGGCAAAAAGATCGAGTTCACGACCAACTCTCAGATAGCTAAGGAATCGGTCGCCCAGATCGTCAATTGCATCGAGACATTTCAGTTCGGGCAGCGGGTGAACGAGCTGGCTAAGAAAGCGGTCGACGCCGACCCGAACTTCGCGTTTGGTTATTATCTGCTTGCAACGACTGCCAATTCGCCCGCCGAAGCGAAACCGTTTGCCGACAAGGCTGTCGAGCTGGCAAAGAACGCTTCGGAAGGTGAGCGGCGTTACATCGAAGCCGTCTTTCTTACTCGCGCCCAGAAGCTCAATGAAGCGCTTCCGATCTTTCTCGATCTCGCAAAGCAGTACCCTGCCGACCGGATGGTGCAGATGCTGCTCGGACAGGTCTACACCAACATGGGAAAGCTCGAAGAAGCGAAGGCCGCCTTTGAAAGGGCAATCCAACTCGACGGCAGCACGCCTCGCGTTTACACATTCCTGGGCAACATCGAATTGTTGAGGGGGGACTATGCCAAGGCCCGCGAGACGTTCAACAAATCACTCGCCAAACAGGTCAAAGACTCGGCGCCGTTTGGTCCCAACTACGGCATGGCGTATTCCTTTATCTACCAGGGTGACATCAAGTCCGCGTTAAAAACCCTCGAGGGCTACCAGGCGGAATACAACCGCTCGCCTCAGCAACAACAATTCCCGGCGGTGTTTATCTGGAATTCCATCGCGCGTTTGCATCTGGAGTTCGGCAAGCCCGAAGACGCCATCGCAGCTTACCAAAAAGGTTATGAGACCATACCCGGAAGCAATCTTGATGACATCCAGAAGAAGACCTGGCTGGGCCGGATGCATCACGGAAAAGCGCGAGCCCTGGCAAAGATGGGCAAGCGCGAAGAGGCCTGGAAGGAAGCCGATCTGATAAAGAAGATGATCGAGGAAGGCGGCAAGGACGGCGAGCAGTATTGGCCGTCATACCATTATCTTGCGGGGTATCTGGAGCTCGAAGCGGGCAACTACCCGAAAGCAGTCGAACACCTGAAGCAAACTGATCTCACCGACCCGTTCCACAAGCTGCTGCTGGCTCGCGCTTACGAGAAGACCGGTGATCAGGCCAGCGCGCGAAAGCTCTATGTCGAGATAACCGAATACAACCAGCTGACGCTCGAAAGAGCGCTGGCGTATCCCGAGGCGAAGAAGAAACTCAAGGCTTGAGGCATCGAGCCAGGATGCATTCTCAAAGGGCGGCGCCGGGCCGCCCTTTGCTTTCTTAAGACGAGTTTTGAGAATCGATTGCTTAGACGCTAGACTAGACTATCCTTGTGAAAAAGCTTCTGAGCATCCTTTCGTTGATCGTTGTGACAGTCTGCGCGAGCTTGCCGGCTGTCTCACAGTCTTTCAAGGCGTCATTCACTCAGTTTCAATTGGATAACGGGCTCCGAGTCCTTCTCTCCGAAGACCGCTCCGCGCCGGTGGTGGCGGTCGTCGTGTACTACGACGTAGGCTCGCGCAATGAAGTCAAAGGCCGCTCAGGCTTCGCGCACCTGTTCGAGCACATGATGTTTCAAGGTTCTGAGAACGTCGGCAAGGCCCAACACTTCAAATACATCGAGAGCAACGGCGGGACGATGAACGCTTCGACGCACGCCGACTTCACCGACTACTACGACTATCTTCCTTCCAACCAACTCGAGTTGGCTTTGTGGCTGGAAAGCGACCGCATGCGCTCGCTTAAGATCACGCCTGAGAATCTTCAAAACCAGAAGGAAGCCGTCAAAGAAGAGAAGCGACTCAGTTTTGACAACCAGGCTTACTGGCCGGCGCTGCTCAAAATGGACGAGATGGTGTTTCGCAATTGGGCCAATGCGCATTCGACGATCGGCTCGATGGAAGACCTCGACGCAGCAAACATCACCGATGTGAAACGGTTCTTCGAGATTTACTACGCGCCCAACAACGCGGTGCTTGCGATAGCCGGCGACATCGATTCGGTTCAAGCGGAAGCGCTGGTCCGCAAGTATTTCGGCACGATTCCGCGACAGCAGCCGCCGCCGCCGGTCGATGTCTCAGAGCCTGAAACCGTCGCTCAGGCGCGCAGCGTAACGAGTGACCCCCTTGCTCAAGTTCCGGCGGTTGCTATTGCCTGGAAGATTCCAGCTCGCAACTCGCCCGACTTCTATTCGATCGCGTTGCTCAAGGCGATGCTGTTCGACGGCGAAAGCGCCCGCGTGTATCGCGCTTTGGTAAAGGAGAAGGAACTGGCGATCGAAGTAACCGGCACGCTCGAAGCTCGACGCGGGCCGGGCCAGGTTGCGGTGCTCGCGGCTCATAAGGCAAAGGCGAAGCCGGAGGCGATCGAGGCGTTGATCGAAGCCGAGATCGAGCGCGTGAAAAGCGAGGGAGTTCGAGCTGACGAGCTGAACAAAGTGAAGAACCAGTATCGGCTAGCGCGTTTTGCCGGAGGTTCGGAAGGCGAGCTTTCGAGCCTTCAAACGCCGCTGGGTCGCGCGCTGTCGCTCGCGGAGTTTACGATGTTCGATGGCGAACCGTCGCTGATCAACAGCGAGATCGATCGCTATCTCGCCGTGACGCCAGAGCAGATTCGGGAGGCGGCAATCCGATACTTCGGCGCTGCCAACCGTGCTGTGCTTGTTATCAGTCCGGCAAAGGCCAGGCCTTGAGGTTCAGAGTACAAGCTTTTGCCTGCGAGCTCTCACCGGCAAACCGGAGGGTTGAACTCTGGACTTTCATAACTGCGAGCGCGCTGGCCGGCACACATTGTCACAAACTATGGCTGGAATCCGCTTATCGGTTTTGTTCCTTCTGTTGGCGATGACGCTTGCGCCGCCGCTTCGAATCAGCCGTGCGGCGGCGCGGCCGGTCCGACCCCAGGCGACCGAAGAAGAATGGCGCAAAAAGAGTCCGACGCCGCCCCCCGCGCGTCCGTTCAAGCTGCCGGCGACGAAGGTGATTAAGCTCGACAACGGGCTGACTATTGTGTTGTTTGAAGACCACCGGGCGCCGCTTATTACGATCGAGGCGGGAATTCCGCTCGCTCCACCACAGATCGCGTCACCTGCGGCGCTGGCGGACTATGTCGCGCTGGCAGATTCAACCGCCGAGCTCATTACGGAAGGCGCGGGTGGCCGCACGAGCAGCGAACTGGCTCGCGAAGTCGAATCGCTTGGAGGCCGCATCGCGTCTTCGGCCAATGAAGACTATGCGCAAGTTTCAGCGGTGGTCGTCTCAGCAAACGCTGATCGAATGATCGAGCTGTTTGCCGACGTGATGCTCAGACCGACGTTTCCGCAACACGAAGTTGCTCTCTACAAGAGCAATCACGTCGAGCGGTTAAGCCTTCAGCGTCAGGAGCCGGAGTTCCTTGTTGACGAGATGTTCGACAAAGCCGTCTACGGCTCGCACCATTACTCACTTTCCGTCCCCACGGCGCAAGCGGTGAAGGCTCTCACTCGTCCCAGGATAGAGCGCTTCTACAAGTCCAACTTCACACCGAGAGGTTCGGCCATCGTAATCGCCGGCGACTTCGATTCGTCCAAAACCGAGGCCACAC
>DATMCM010000664.1:0-10349 GCA_035558335.1 Blastocatellia bacterium
TGGTTCCACTATCCAGTTGCTTTTGATAGGTCGCCTTCATGTCTTCAGCGCCCCACCCGAAATGCCACACCGCGGACGTCAGCTCCCACGGAGGCGGGGCGTTCACCTTTGCAAAAAGCATCCACGACTTCTGCGCCCAAACTCCGTCCAGCAATCCGGCGAACCGCGCCTTCTCGCAGTCAAACTTGCTCGTGTAAAAGTTGATCGCCGCCTGCGGATCGGTAGCGTTCAGGTGCAAGTGATGAAAATGAGCGACAGGAAAGGCCGAAGGCGTCGCCGCCGATTTTTCCTGATCCTCGACCAGCGCCGCGGCGGTTCCGCCTCGCAGCGTCATGCCGGAGACGCACATAACGATAGCAACGCACACTAGAAAGCGTTTCATATGCCTCGCTCAAAATGGGTAAGAAAAAAAGGCTGCGCGAGTGCGCAGCCTTTTGACAGAAACTGTTTAGTCGCCGGCGCGAACCCAACCGTAGGCCGCGTTACTCCGTTCTCCGCCTCGATCCAGATAAGCGATCTTCAGCTTTTCAAGCGCGTCAGCCGGCAGCTTGTTGCGTTTCGCCTTCACATCGACCTGGTAGAGCCGCGCCGCGTTGAGCCCCAGGATATTCGCCTTGTCCTGCTTCGTCAGCTTCTTGTAGCCGAACTTCTCGCAAAACTCGTCGCTGATCTGGAACCGCTTGAAGGCGTCAATGCCCCATTGCGGCGATCCCCACCATAGGCAATCCGTACCCCAGATCACGTGGTCCGATCCGTAGTACTTGATGTTCTTGCCCATGCCGTGCATGCAGAGCTCCGGGTGCTGGACCGCAAGCGTGTTGAAGAAGCTGCCGACCTCGCAGTACACATTGTTCATTCCCGGGTTGCGCTTCTTGATGTCCATCAAGACTCGATGCCACTCGAAGTCGCCGGTCTTCGGGTCGTAGTTGTTATGATCCTTGTCCAGCCAGGCGTCAGGGCTTGGTAGGCCCTGTTCACTCTTTCCGTGTTTCATAGCGGAGTGATAGACCACAAAATTGAAATCGGGATTTCTCAACGCCGCTTTCTCGACGTCTTTCGGATTGGCCAAATGGCCAAGCGTACGCGACTGGTACGAATAACCCTTGTGCACGCTGATGAGTTTCATGCCGCGCTTGCGCGACTCTTCGATGAACCACTGAGCGTTGTCGTCATCGAGCTGGAAGCCGTTGCCGGATCGCCCCGGATCCGTGTGACAGTACCATTTCCACGAGTTGATCCCGTAAACCTTGAGCTCGCGCTCCATCTGCTCCAGGCAGGCAGCTTTGTCGGGCTGGTCTTTCACCTTGTCCCAGTAATGATTCGGGGCAAGATTGCCCTGGCTGAGCGCGCGCTGCGAGCCGGCAAGGTCATTGATCTGTTTCCGGGCTTCTGCCATCACCCAACTCGGCAGGACCTTCCCGGCGGTTCCCGGCGTCCGAGCGGCGCCTTCCAAAACTTTGCCGTCAGGGCCGCGCAACTCCTCCTTGCCCGGCACACCTGAGATAACGACCATCGAGGTTTCGCTGTCGAAGTACATCTCCTTGACGAAGTTCCTGAAGCTGTAAGCCTCGGAGTCGTTCTTCAGCTGGAAGCCCATGTTCTTGACGAATTCCGCGTCCCGAAAACCGGGTATCGCAAACCCGTTGGTGAAGTGCGCCTGTACGTCGATGATGAAATACTCTCCCTTAGGCCACCTCTCGTCGTAGGCTGCGGCTTCCCACGTCTCCGCTTCGTCGACGTCCCAGTAATTGCCGAACACTTTGTTCGAGGCAAGAAAACAAGTCGCAAGACCCATCGAGCTAGCCATAAAAGTGCGGCGACTCACGCCCAGTTTCTTGGCTCGCTCGGCGCCCATTTCACCGATAAGATGCTCGACCCGTTTCTGCGCTTCGGTTTGCGGTCGCGGGACGAACTCCTCGTTGGAAACCACTTGAGTGGGCATCGGTGAGTCCACTCCCTTCTTCAGGTCTCGAAGCCCTTTTCTAATCCACATCGTTAGTTCCTTTCAAATATTGATGTACCGTAGACCGTCGAGTCTGCGGCTGACTTCAGATCTGCCGGCCGGCGAAGGCATTCGCAGGGCACGACAGTGCACGAAACCGGCTACTTCCCGCTCGCTCGCTCGACAAGGTTCTCCTTATCCAACACGTAGTCGAACCAGCCGATCATCATTTCTTCCCAGGTTTGATCTCCCCAGCGTACCTCTTTGGTGGGATCAGGATTGTACTTGTTCTTTGCGGAGTTGTCGAAGTGCGCAACGCAATCGAGTCTGCTCCCCTTCGGTAGTAACAAAGGATCTTTGAACTGATACAGAAGCTGCCAATTGAAATCATATCTCGAGACCCGCAACACCACCTCCGAGCGTCCGTCGGGATATACCGCGGTGTAGGTGAAGTCCTTCCCGCGAACATGCATGTGCGGCATGAGATCGATGATGCGCACGTCCTCTTTGGCCGTCCAGCTCGAGCGGACCTCGTAGTTTCCGTCACCCGCGGGAATCACAAAGCTGGCGTTTGTCGCCGTGCCGGTCAACGCAATCTTCTGGACCGGCGTCTTGGCGAAAATCAATCCGATATAAGACCGGTCGGTCGCCGCTTCGCCGTTTGGAGTGTAATGCATCTGAAACGTCAGCTTGGACCCTTTCTTGATCAGCCTAGCGGTTCCCGGCGGGAAGACCTTAGGTTGCTCGCCTGGCGCAAAGCCGCACAGTTTGAATCCGCGGCCTCCCCGGCCCTCGCCCGACAGCTCGGTCTTCGCGCCGAGTTCCTGAACAAAGACGATCACGTGATGGACGACCCTTCGATTGCCTGGGCGAATCTCCGCGGCCTGCACCCATTTGTCCTCGTTAAAGTTTGTCTGAACCGTGAAGTATTTGTACGGTACGACTCCGTCGGCTGGAACCGCGACTTCCTGATCAAGCGCGATGATGGCGTCGGGCTTGCCGATCGACCAACCCTCTTCGAACTTTGGAGCCGCGGGCAGGTACTTGTCCTCGCCTTTTGGCGCGCCCGCGTCGACCCAAGCTGAAATCGTCTCTATCTCTGTTTGCGACAGGCGGCGGTCATTCTTGAAATGGCTGTTCTCCGCGGAGGCAAGCCACGGCGGCATTGATCGGTCCAGGACCTTCTGCTTGATCGCCTTTGCCCATGGGCGGGCCTCGCTGTAAGTCAGCAGCGACATCGGCGCGATCTCCCCAGGCCGGTGACACTCCGCGCAGCGGTTGTAGAAGATCGGCGCCACATCCTTGGTGAAGGTGATCTTGCCATCGCCTGGTCCGCTTGCTGCAACACCTGCTGCAAGCACTGAACAAAGCACGACCGCCAGCAGTCCCGTTGTCCGAAACTGGTTTCTCATCGCGATCCTCCCGGTCTAATCTTCAAAACGAAGATCCTGCGAAGCTTAAGAGCCTGAGCCCAAAAAGAGCGTCGAAATCCGCCGGCAAGCTAACACACGGGCGGCGAAATACTTAGATTCACGGTTTGGCAAAGTCTATCTGATTCGACAGCCTTTTGCACGACCAAACTTAAGAAAACGGGCGCCCCTTGCTGCCAGTAATTACGGGGCGGTCACCTGTCTCGTTACAAGTTTTGCCACGCTCCAGTCGCATCAGGGCTCCAGGCTTCCGGCTCCCAGCCACGGTGATGTGTTGTACCGGTGTTCCTCCGCTTGTCGTCGGAAGCTTACGTGAGTTACTATCTCGCGCGATTCCAAAACAAAGCGCGCAACAAACTAGGGAGTGTCCATGAAAGACCATAAGAGGCCTCGATTAGCGCGGGCTAGTCTAGTCGCGTCAGCTTTCATCATAGGGCTCGCCGCATTCGGGCAGGCGCGCGCGCAAGACGGCAACGGTGAGTTGACCGGTGACCGGCTAGTGAACGCGCGCAAAGAGCCTCAGAACTGGCCCACTTACTTCGGCGCATACGACGCCTGGCGCTACAGCTCCTTGAATCAGATCAACACCACCAACGTAAAGAACCTCGTTCCCGTTTGGGCGTTTCAAACCGGCAAAGTCGAAGGGGGGCTCAACGCGACTCCGATAGTGGTCGATGGAGTGATGTACCTCATCGCAAGCGAAGACCGCGTGTTCGCCTTGAAAGCCGACACCGGCGAACGGCTGTGGACCTACAATTACAAAGTACCGCGCGATTTCGCCTCGCCCTACGGCAAGTTCAATCGCGGAGTCGCAGTTGGCTATCGCTTGGTCTTCTTCGGGACTATGGACAACCACGTCGTGGCTCTAGACGCAAGGACGGGCAAGGAAGTCTGGAACGTGGAAGTCGAAGACGTCAAGAAATGCGGCTGCAACATCAACGGCGCGCCGATCGTGGTCAAAGACAAAGTAGTGGTGGGCGGAACGGGAGGTGACAGCGCGCACCGGGGATATATCAACGCTTTCAATGCAAAGACGGGAAGACTCGCCTGGCGATTCTACACGATTCCCGGACCGGGAGAACCGGGTCACGAGAGCTGGGGCGGAACCGAGATGTGGAAATACGGTGGCGGTTCGACGTGGCTGACCGGATCGTACGACTCCGAGCAGAACTTGATCATCTGGGGCGTCGGCAATCCATCGTCCGACTTTCATAACGACATCAGGCCGGGATCGAATCTCTACACCGATTCAATAGTTGCGCTCGACGCCGACACCGGCAAACTGAAGTGGTACTACCAGGAAATACCGGGTGACAGTTGGGATTTCGATTCTGCCTACGAGTCGATACTCATCGACACGACACGCAACGGCAAGACTGAGAAGTTGTTGGTTCACACCAACAAAAGCGGCTTCGTTTGGGTAGTCGATCGCACAAGCGGCAAGTTCGTGAACGCGTGGCGCTACGTAGACACGATCAACTGGGTGAAAGGCATCGACAAAGACGGCGGCTTGATCGAACGCAACGAGCCGCAGGTCGGCAAGCAGACGTTTATCTGCCCGAACTGGGGCGGCGGCCGAAGCTGGAACCACGCGGCTTACTCGCCGCGAACGGGCTGGCTCTACAACAACGGGATCGAGTGGTGTGCCGACACAATCTCGCTTCCTCAAGAGGCGAGAGAGGGTCGGGGCTTCGTCGCCGGAAGCATCGTGGTAAAGCCGCCCTCGGACGGACCGATTCGCGCGCACCTTGACGCGTTTGATCCGGTGACGGGAGCTAAGAAGTGGACAGTACCATTCAAGTATCCGATTCTTTCATCGCTTCTGGTGACCGGCGGCGATGTTCTTTTCACCGGCGACGTCGAAGGACGATTCCTTGCGTTCGATGCCAAAAGCGGCAAGCAGCTCTGGTCATTTAACACGGGCTCTGGGCATCGCGGAGGACCGATCGCTTATTCGGTAAGCGGCCGCCAATATGTCGCAGCGCCCTCGGGCTTAGGATCCATTTTCGTCGGCGGAATGCCGGCAACATGGCCTGAGGTCGCCGGTTTTCCAGGAGGCTCGGCGATCTTCGTGTTCGCGCTTCCCGAGTCGTCCAGGAAATAAGCCGGAAGAAGAACTCAACGATGAACACCGATCAACGCGCCTCTGACGGAGACCGAGGTCGATTGTATTCCGATCCGATCAGCATTCATCGGCGTTTATCCGCGGTTCGCCCTTCAGCCGCACTCCTCTTCATTAGCGCGCTTCTGACGTTGGTGTTCACCCACGTCGAAGCGATCCCGCGGATCTCGCCGGCTCAGACCGAGAAGCTCACCAGCAAACTGAAAGACCCAGAGTTCATCTCTGAAGGGGCCCGACTGTTTGCTCCCAACTGCGGTTCAGGCTACTGCCACGGCGCCAACGGAGTCGGCGGCGGCGCACCTAAGCTTCGCGGGAAGGAGCTCAATGCGAACTATGTCTTCAAGACCATATCCAATGGGATTTCCGGAACCGCTATGCTGAGCTTCAAGACAGATTTCTCCGAGGAACAGATATGGAAGCTCGTCGCCTTCATACTCTCCGACTCAAAAGCCGGCGAACCTCCACCGGCTTCGCCAACAAATGCTTCATCAGCAGCCGCCGGTACGCCCGCTCGTTTGGACAACGCGTCAGCAACACTGGCCGGCAGTGCGCAAACGGGCAAAGCTCTGTTCTTCGACTCGGCTCAACCGAAGAGCTGTCAGGCTTGTCACGCTATAAACGGCGAAGGCGCCGCGGTGGGCCCTGACTTGTCGGCGGTAGGAAGCAAAGCTCCGCGCGAGCTTTTCTCGGCGACGCTGATGACACGTCCGGCGTCCGACTCCAGGTACGCCGTTCTGAAGCTCCTGCTCAAGAACGGGGACAAAGTTATCGGAATCAAGAAAGATGAAGACCCCGAATCCGTTCGAGTATATGACATCGCCGAGCTTCCAGCCGTGCTGCGCACAGTTCAGAAAAGCGACATAGCCAAGTCCGAGGCGGCCGCCGACTTCGCTGTTCATAAAGACAACGCGAAGCTGTACACGATTCAGCAACTGCTCGACCTGGTTACGTTCTTGAAATCTTCTCAGTCAAAGGCCCCGGTGACGCTGATGGATATTCTGTAGATATGCATGGAACCCTGTACGGGCGTCCCTCCGCTGGCGCCCTCCTCACGGCCTTATCAACCCGACCAGGGGGCGCCCGCGGAGGGCGCCCTACAGTTAGGAGGAATCGAATGGCAACACTAAATAGACGAATCACGCTCGCCGCGCGGCCGGTCGGGTTTCCAAAGGACTCCGACTTCAACTTGGTGGAGTCGCCCGTGCCTACACCGAAGGATGGCGAGTTCGTGGTGCGCGTAATCTACATGTCAGTAGACCCCTACATGCGGGGCCGCATGAACGACGTGAAGTCATACGCTGCGCCGGTGCAACTCGGCGAAGTGATGGGCGGGGGCGCGGTTGGCAAGGTAACGGCCTCGAACCATCCAACTTTTCGGGAGGGCGACGTCGTCGAAGGATTCTTCGGCTGGCAGGAATATGCAGTCTCAAACGGACAAGGCGTCAGGAAGATTGATCCTAAGCTTGCGCCGATATCGACCGCGCTTGGCATTCTTGGCATGCCGGGCCTCACCGCCTACTTCGGTCTTCTGGACATCTGCGATCCCAAACCTGGTGAAACAGTGGTCGTGTCGGGCGCGGCCGGAGCAGTAGGTTCACTGGTCGGTCAGATCGCGAAGATCAAAGGCTGTAGCGCGGTCGGAATCGCGGGCGCCGACGACAAAGTTGCTTATCTTACCGAGGAACTCGGGTTCGACGCTGCTTTCAACTATAAGACCGAAAGCAACTACTTCAAAAAGTTAAAGGAACTTTGTCCGAAAGGCATCGATGTCTACTTTGACAACGTTGGTGGTGAGATAACCGACGCAGTGCTCAGGTTGATAAACACCAGGGCGAGGATCTCGGTTTGCGGGCAGATATCTCAGTACAATCTGGAACAGCCCGAGATGGGGCCGCGCCTGGTCCTGGTGTCGCTTGTGGTAAAGCAGGCCAAAGCAGAGGGATTTCTTGTGTTTCAGTTCGCCGATCGTTACCCGGAGGGCTTGAAGCAAATGGCGGAGTGGATCAAGCAAGGCAAGCTGAAGTACCGGGAGGATATTGAGCACGGGATAGAGAATGCTCCGCGGGCTTTCATGGCCATGTTGAAAGGGCGAAACACTGGAAAACAGCTTGTGAAGCTTTCGGAGGAGTGAGGCGCTTGCGGAAGCCCGATTTCATCGGGCTCTCCCGTAGGCGGGTTTAGAGGTAGGACCTGGAATGCAATCCGTCTGACTAGGTGTATGTAGACATCCACCCACTACCGGCTCCCCAGATCTCCCGAGAACCTTCCCAACCCCGTCAGGGGTTGAATGTTTGTAGACACAAGCAACAAGCTCACCCTCCGGCCGAGTTTCTAATGCTCCGATCGTGTCCCAGCCTCACAGTTGCGGCCGGAGGTGACTTTCTGGCGTTGGATACTACAAACATTCAACCCCTGACGGGGTTGGGAAAGGCAGCGAGAGACCTCAAGTGCCGGTAGTAGGCTTGGTGTCAAGATAGATTCATTATCCGCCGGACCGCATTCCAAGTCCCAGCTTTGATGAACAACCCCCAGAGGCAGATAGCCAACGCTTCAGCTCTGGTGGCGTCGCAAGGGCCGCTTTACTTGGCGGCCTCAATTGGGTCTTGAGTCGGCATGCTCAGCGACGAACTCGTAAACTACGTAGTTTCGTCTGCAATCTCGTATCGCATCTTGATCGTTGCCGTAGCTCCGAGCATCGCCGAGACGCTGCAGTATGTTGTCTCGGATAATTGGATCGCGTGCTCGACTGCCTTCGGGTCGATACCGCGACCGCGGAGTCGATGAACGACCTCGATCTCGGTGTAGATTCTTGGGTGCTCGTCGCGCCGCAGGCCCTTAACTTCGATCTCATAACCGGTCACCTGTTGCCGTTTCTTCTCCAGGATTCCGATCACGTCTGCGCCGGTGCAACCGCCAAGCGCGATGAGCAGTAATTCCATCGGCGTGGGCGCCGCCACTTTATCGTGAGCAAAGCTGGTGACGATGGCGTGACCACTCGGAGACTCGGCAACGAATGCGTCGTCTCCTGCGTAGCGCAGACGTGCGATCTTGGTTTCGACTTCTGGCTTAACAGGCATACAACGTTCCCTGTGTTACGACCGACCCATTCCACACTCACCAGATGATTATCATGACGGATTGACGAATAAGGTGTGGTGCCGAAGGGGGGACTCGAACCCCCACGGGTTGCCCCATACGCCCCTCAAACGTACGTGTCTACCAATTCCACCACTTCGGCACGTTGTAAGAAATGCGGATCGCGAGGGAGTGCAACGGAAGCTCAAGGCTTCTTGGCAGCGTCAGTCTTCTTTGTGTCTTTTGACTGAGCGGCGGCTCCCTTCGCGCTTCCCTGCTCTGCGGGCTTAGCCGGAGCAGGCGTGGCGTCAGCGGATGGCGGCGCCGCAGATGGCTCGGGCGGCGTTGTCTGGTCAACAGGCGCCGGCGCGGTAGCTGGTGTGGCTTCGGCAGGGCCCGCTCGTTCGCCGATCGATCTCTTGTCAAACAACCCCGGAATCGAAAACAGAAACGCGATCAAGAAGAAGGCGATAGCTGCGCTGATCGTGACCTTGGCTAACACAGTTTGGGTGCCACGCGGACCAAACGCCGTCGAGTTAGCACCGCCGCCGAACATTCCCGATGCGTCCGACTTGCCTGGCTGAAGCAACACAAACAGTATCAGCACGAAGCAAGAGACGATGTACAAAACCATTAAGATATAACCAAGCACTTCTGTTCCTACCTGTCTTCTTTAAAGTTTACGATCTTCGCGAACGAACCAGCCTCGAGACTCGCTCCGCCTACCAGGGCTCCGTCAATGTCCGGCTGGTCCATCAGTGCCGCGATGTTGTCGGGCTTGACGCTCCCGCCGTAGAGGATTCGCATCTCCTTTGCCACTCCGTCATCAAAAATCTCTTGGATTTTGGAACGGATGAAGATGTGCATTTGCTCGGCGATCTCCGGCGTCGCAGTGCGCCCCGTGCCGATGGCCCATACCGGTTCGTAAGCAAGGATGATACGGGCGGCCTCCGACACTGTCAAGTTACGCAGTCCCCCGGTTAACTGCTCGCCGACCACGGTTTCGGCGCGTCCCGAGTCTCGTTCTTCAAGCCTCTCGCCAACGCACAGGATCGGGTTAAGCCCCGTCTTAATCACGACGCGAGTCTTCTTATTCACCGATTCGTCTGTCTCGCAATAAAACTGGCGACGCTCTGAATGACCGATGATTACCCATCGGGCGCCGCAATCCCTAAGCATGATCGCTGAGATTTCCCCGGTGAAGGCCCCCGGCCCCTCTTCTGCCGCGACATCCTGGCCGGCTACCTGGATATTTGAGCTCTCGAGCCTCGCGGCTACCGTCTTGAGCGAAGTGAATGGCGGCGCGATGACTATGTCGCAGTGAGTAGAGGCAACGACCAACGGCTTGAGCGACTGAACGAAGTCCAGCGCTTCAGCGTTGGTTTTGTACATCTTCCAGTTGCCGGCTATGAGCGGTCTGCGCATGTTTGTCTTATCTTATCTGACCCTTCCGCCAACGCCTACTTCTTCTCGTCTAGTTTATTTGTCCTTACAAGCTGGATAATCATCGAGCCGCCTCTGGTGGGGTCCTTCTTGACCGTGACCGCACCTTCCTCCTTGTCGCCCTTTTTGAGGCGCCATTCCGAGTACTCCGGATCCCGATTCCTGACCGTGACCTCCCACCTGCCGCTCTTGATCGCCTTGTCGTAGAAGGCCGCGATGCTGTCCATTGGTGCCAACGTCTGCAGCACAAGCGAGGCCATCTCGCCGACGTCGGCAACTGGACCGTATTGAAGGCTCAATCTCTGAGACTGCGGGTAGTTGGGCAAGTCTTTGATTT
>DATMCM010000665.1:0-8417 GCA_035558335.1 Blastocatellia bacterium
GTAGAGCGGATGTCTGACCAGGCGATACGGTCCGGGCGTTCCGAATCTCAACTCGTTGTACGGACGGCCGAGCAAAAACAGCCAGACCTGACGCAGACCAAACAGGTCGAAGTGATTGATCAAAAACGTTGACACAAGCACCAGTCCAAAACCAAAAGCGTACAGGGCGCGCAGGATAAGGCGTGCGGTTGGGCCTTCAACGGACCAGACTACAACGCCAATCGGTCTCCACTGCCAAAACAGCAGAATCAACGCGAGGCTCGAGAAGAGAACGTAGGTTGACCTCTCGATCGGTTTGGGGACGACCCGTGTCCATCGGTCCTTGAACCACTTTCGAGCCATGACGCTATGCTGTACCGCGAACAACGTGAGCAGACCCGCGTCGATCGCGAGTGCGAATGCTAGAGATCCGCTCGGCGCGCCGTCGAGCGTCCTGGGCACACCGAAGTTTCCGATAAAGCCGATGGCGTATAGAAACGTTCCGAAGAAAACCAGGTAGCTGAAACTTCCATAGGCGAAGAACAAGACTCGCTTTGCCATTTTTGCTCCTTCGGGAAGGCTTGTAATACAGCTCTACGGTTCGAACACCGCCTAACAGTTCGTAGTGCCGCCTTCAGACGGAAGTTCGTAGGGCACGAGATATGAACTTCTCCTGAAGGCGGTGCTACGAACCTTCCGTTCAGTGGTTATCATGCGGCGCTCGACCTAAACCGCCAATGGGAGATTTGTCCCGGTTCGGATACAATGACCACCAATCGCTGGGACTAATGTCCCGGTGCGCGCGAGTGACGTGCATGTCCAGGAAAGCCCGCCAACAAATTCGCTATTTGCGCACTGCGGACGGCATCAAGCTCGCCTGGGCCGTGGCCGGGTCGGGACCGGTGTTGATCAAAGCCGCAAACTGGCTTACGCATCTCGAGTACGAATGGGAGAGCCCCGTCTGGCGGCACTGGATACATTTCTTCAGCGACCACTTTCGCTTCGTGCGTTACGACGAACGGGGTTGCGGCATGACCGACTGGAACGTCGGCGACCTGTCGCTCGAGCGCTGGGTCGAGGATCTTGAGGCCGTAGTGGACGCCGCTGACACCCGCGAACCATTCGGCCTGCTCGGCATCTCACAAGGCGCCGCGCCCTGTATCGCCTATGCCGCGCGATACCCGGAGCGCGTCTCGCATCTGGTGCTTTATGGTGGCTACGCGCGAGGAGTAGCACTTCGGGGAGACTCTGATGGAGAGCGCGAATACCGTGCGATCATCGAGCTTGTCCGCGTTGGGTGGGGCAAGGATAATCCGGCTTTTCGACAGGTATTCACATCGAGGTTTATGCCCGGAGCGACCGATCAGCAGGTGGGCTGGTTCAATGATCTCTGTCGAAAGACGGTTTCGGCAGAGAACGCGGCCAAGCTTCTCGAAACGCGCGCGAGCATCGACGTCGTCGAACTGCTCGGAAAGGTTAAGGCTCCAACACTGGTGCTCCACTCTCGCGAAGACGGCGTAGCTCCTATTTCGGAGGGACGCTATCTCGCGAGCGGTATTGCCGGCGCGCAGTTTGTCGAGCTCGACTCGAAGAACCACGTCCTGCTCGAGAACGAACCAGCCTGGGAACGCTTCCGCGAAGCCATTCTTGATTTCATGGGACTCGACAGTCCAAATACAGCCGAGCCCCCGGCGTTTGCTTCGCTATCAGCTCGCGAGCGCGAGATCCTGGTGCTGATCACCGAAGGACTTGGCAACGCTGATATCGCAGAGCGCCTGTCGATCAGCGAAAAGACGGTGCGCAATCACGTGTCCAATGTGTTCGACAAGCTGGGCGTTTGGACCCGCGCTCAGGCAATGGTGTTCGCGCGCGATCGAGGCTTCCGGGGCTAGCCGATGTCGAGAAGCCTGCCACCCATAAGTCGACGCTTTGACTAAAATCCACTCTAGTGTGCGCGGAGAAGGGAGCAGCAAGAGGATGAGCTCGATTGAGACGAGGATGTTAGCGGCGATTCTGATGTCGGCTGCCGGACTCGCTCAGGGGTTTGCGCGATCTCTCTCTCCGCCGCCACAGACGCGGCCAACGCCTCGTATGAGTGAGGACACTGACAGAGTTATAGGACCGCTGGAGGGCCTATCACGAGCTTGTTTCGAACACCCCGCTGGAGCTATTCATATCGCAGCGCCACGATCGGATCGACCTTAGTCGCTCGTCGAGCGGGAAGGTAACAGGCCACCAACGCCACCGAAGCCAGCAACAGAGCAATCACCGAAAAGGTGATCGGATCAGTCGCGCTCACTCCGTAAAGCAAGCTCGCCATCAGGCGCGTCAGCGCGAAAGCCGCCGCTAACCCTATGCCTACTCCGATCAGTGCGAGCGTCATCCCTTGCTTCACGACCAGCCCGAGCACGTGCGAGGTTTGCGCGCCCAGCGCCATTCTCACCCCCAACTCGTGGGTTCGTTGCACGACCAGGTAAGACATCACACCGTAGATTCCCACCGCCGCAAGGGCCAGCGCGATCGCGGCGAATCCGGCGAGCAGGATCATCGCAAAGCGTCGCTGTGAGATCGAGCTATTAATCAGCTCGTCCATGGTCTTAACACCGAAAACCGGCTGGTCTTTGTCCACTTCGTAGACCTGTGCTCGCACCGCGGAAGCGAGGGCAAGCGGGTTTTTGTTCGCGCGAACGACAAGACTCATTCCCTGAGCAACACGTGCAAAGAACTTGTCAGGAATCTGGTTGTAGTTTGTGTACATCTGAAATCGGACTTTCGACTCAGAGTCCGCATCCCAGCTAAGGTGCTTGATATGTTTGACCACTCCAACAATCCGCAGCCGTAGCGCCCCTTCATCCAGCAGCAGATGCTCGCCAATCGGTTCCTTATCGGAAAACATCTCCCGGGCCATGTTCTCATCGATGATAGCGACCAGCGGTGTGTTCTCGGTATCCTGCTCGCTGAAATTTCGGCCGCTCAGCAGAGCTATTCCCATCGTTCGGAAATAGTCGAGGCCCACCGACGACTGCACGCTGAGATTCTGATTTGCGTAAGTGGAAAACGACTCGCCGTCTCTCAACACCGTGGTCACGTTAGCTCCGTTCAACGGAACGCTTGTCGTGAAGGCAGCAGCCTCGACGCCTGGCAGCGCCTCGACACGCTGTCCGAGTTCTTTGAAGAAGGCTCGCGTCTTGGAGCCTTCGGCGTACCTGGTTGGCGAAAGCGAGAACGTCGTCGTCAGCACATTGCTCGGGTTGAACCCGGCGTCAATTTGTCGGAGCCGCGAGAAAGACTTCAGCATCAGTCCGGCGCCGATTAACAGCACCAGGGCGAGCGCTATCTCGGACACAACGAGCATGCTGCGAAGCCGGTGTCGATCGCCGGTTGAGCCTCGCCCTCCTTCCTTAAGCGTTTCGTTCAAATTCGGCTTTGAAGCTTGCAGGGCGGGTGCCACGCCAAAAAACACTCCCGTGAGAAGCGACGCCGCAACCGTGAATCCAAACACGTTCTTGTCTAAGGCGATTTCCTTTATCCATGGAACACTGTCTGGAATCGCAACCAGCAAGAGGTCGGCGCCCCACATTGCCAGAAGCAGGCCCAGCGCTCCGCCAACCACCGACAGGGCTACGCTCTCGGTCAGCAACTGGCGCACGACACGCCAACGGCTCGCTCCCAGAGCTGTGCGGATGGCGATTTCTTTCTGGCGTGAAGCGGCGCGCACAAGCAACAGGTTTGCGACGTTCGCGCACGCGATCAGCAGCACAAACCCGACGGCCCCGAGCAGAACAAACAGTGACGAGCGCACGTCACCAACCATATCGTCATAGATTGAGGCTACTTTCACTCGAACGCTCTTATTGGTCTTCGGGTACTTCTCCTCCAACGCGAGAGCCGTGCTTTCCATGTCGGCGAACGCTTGTTGCCTGGTTACTCCCTGCCTTAGTCGCGCGATGGCAATCATACCTCCGGGCTCTTCTCGCGCTTGCTTGAGCCGGTCCGGCATAAAGCTGATAGGCACGAAGACGTCGGCCGGAGTATAGAATTGAAAACTGGCCGGAAGGATTCCGATCACCGTAAAACTGTTGTCGTAAAGCGTAATCGTCTGACCGATCAGCCGGGCATCGCCGCCGAATTTTCGATGCCACAATTCATTGCTCAACAGCACGACCGGCTCCCTGGCGCGTTCTTCGTCGAGAGTGAACGAACGTCCAAGCTGAGGATGGACTCCCAGCGTTGAGAAGAAGTTTGAAGTGACGAGTCTTGCCAGCAAGCGTTCAGGCTCGCTTGTCCCGGTGAGATTGACGCTTTCGCGCCGAGCGGCGGCGATCTGCTCGAAGCTCTGAGTCTGCTCGCGCCAGTCGAGAAAGTCGGGATACGACGGCGATTCTTGATCGATCTGATACTGGCTCTCCCAAAGAACCACAAGCCGGTCGGGATCTTCATAGGGCAAGGGACGGAAAAGCACGGTGTTGACCACGCTGAAAATCGCCGTGTTGGCGCCTATCCCCAACGCGAGGGTCACAAGCGCGATCAAGGTAAATCCCGGATGTTTCACAAGCGTGCGTGTGCCGTACTTCAGGTCCTGCCAGAGTGTTTCCGTCATTGTGTGCAGTCCTCAGTCCTCATCCTCAGTCCTCCGTCGTCATTCATATCTAAGCGCCACCATCGGATCGACCCTCGTCGCACGTCTCGCGGGAAGATAACAGGCTACGAACGCAATCGAAGCCAGCAACAGGGCGATCACCGAAAACGTCATCGGATCAGTTGCGCTCACTCCGTAAAGCAAGCTCGCCATAATCCGCGTCAGCGCGAAGGCCGCCGCCAACCCTATGCCTACTCCGATCAATGCGAGCGTCATCCCTTGTTTCACGATCAACCCAAGCACGTCCGAAGTCCGCGCGCCCAGCGCCATTCTGACCCCCAACTCGTGCGTCCTTTGCGCTACCGAGTAAGACATCACCCCGTAGATCCCAACCGCGGCGAGCAGTAACGCTACTCCGGCAAAGATGCTCAACAGCAGCATGTTGAACCGCCGCTGGGCCACCGAGTTCGAGAGCAGCTCTTCCATCGTGTGAACGTTTGAGATCGGCTGGGTCTTTTCGACTGCAAGCACTTCGCTGCGCGCGGCGGCGACCAGGTTGAGCGGGCTGCCCGTCGTGCGCAGGACCAGCGTCATGAAAAAGGTAGGGACTTGAGTAAACGGGAAATACATCTCGGGTTTGGGCTCGGTGTCAATCGCCGAATGCTTGACATCTCGCACTACGCCGACTATTTCGCGCCAGTTAGGCTGGTTGTCTTTTAGATCGAAAGCGACTCGATTACCAAGCGGCTCCTCATCCGGAAAGTAACTGGCGGCCATCGCTTCATTGATGATGACCACTTGCGGCGAGTCGGCGCCATCTCGTTCACTAAGCTCTCGGCCTCTCAACAAGGCAATACCCATCGTGTTGAAGTAGTCGGGACTCACCCATCTCGGTCCGGCAATTCGTCGGTCACCCAGCTCCCGGTCCGGTTTTCCTTCGATGATGAAGCCAGTGCCTTCTTCCGCGCCGCTCATCGGCAGAGGGTAGATCGCTCCTGCCGACTGCACGCCCGGCAAAGTCTTCATCCGCTCGATGACCTGCTGGAAGAACGCGGCTTGTTGGGGACCGGTGTACTTGGTTCGTGGCAGCCCGACATCCAGCGTCAAAACGTTGTCAGGGTTCAGACCTGGGCTGGAATGTAGCAGTTGGACGAAGCTCCGAATCATCAAGCCGGCGCCGATCAACAGCACCAGCGAGAGGGCCACTTCGGAGACGACAAGCGCACCACGAAAGCGGTTGTGACCGATGGAAGAAGCGCGTCCGCCTTCCTTAAGCGCTTCGGCAGCATCGGGCTTCGAAGCCTGGATCGCCGGCACTAACCCAAAGAGGATTCCGGTCAACAGCGAGATGGCAAGCGTGAAACCAAACACCCTGCCATCGACGCTCACCGCATCAACCCGCGGCAAGTTGCTCGGGCTGATGGCCAGAAGCAAATCGATTCCCCAAACCGCCAGCAGCAAACCGAGCGTACCTCCGATCAACGACAGCAGGACGCTCTCGGTGAGCAGTTGTCTGATGACCCGCGGCCGACTTGCGCCGAGAGCGGTGCGAATCGCAATCTCCTTTTGTCGCGAGGCTGCCCGAGCAAGCAACAGGTTAGCGACGTTCGCACACGCGATCAGCAGCACAAATCCCACGGCGCCCAACAACACCAGCAACGCGGTGCGAACCTTGCCGATGACCTGCTGATGCAGCGGAACGATAGAAATCTCTTTGTGAGCATTGTACTGCGGATACTCCTGCTTCCCCCGCTCGGCGATCGAGTCCATATCGGATTGAGCTTGGGCCACGGCGACCCCGGGTTTGAGCCGTGCGACCACCGCTAGAAAGTTCCGGTCGCGATTGCTGATCTGGTTAGGGGTCCAGGTCAAAGGGGTGTACAAGTCAGCTTGTCTCGGGAACTGGTAGCCGGCAGGCATCTCGCCTTTGCGTGGGAACTGGAAGCCCGGCGGCATCACACCGACCACCGTGTAAGGCTCATCATTCAGCGTGAGCTTCTGCCCGAGGATTTGCGGATCCGACCCGAATCGCCGTTGCCACAACCCGTGACTGATGACGACCACGTGACCCGCGCCAGGCTGGTCTTCTTCGGAGAGAAAAGTCCGGCCCAGCCTGGCTTCAACACCCAGCAACCGGAACAGACTCGCAGATGAGCTCACGCCACCTACAAACTCGGGGTCGCCGGTGCCGGTGAGGTTGAACGGTTGACTGTTGAACGCGGCGATCTGTTCGAAGACTTGATTTTGGTCGCGCCAGTCGGTGAAGTCGGCCGCGGAGACGGGAAACTCCCTCGTGCCCGCCTGAGCTTGAAGCAGGGGCCAGACGCTCCAGACCATCATCAGCCTGTCTGGATCTCTGTACGGCAAAGCTCGGAGGACAACACCGTTGACTACGCTGAAGATGGCGCTGTTGGCGCCGATTCCAAGGGCCAGAGCCAGCACCGCTACGGCAGTGAAGCCCGGGCGCTTCAGCAGCATGCGAGAACCGTATCGCAGGTCTTGAAGGAAAGTTTCCATAGGCCACCTCAAGGGAATTGCGGATTGCGGATTGCGGATTGCTGCTAAGCCGACCGTAATCCGAAATCCGCAATTCGTAATCCGCAATGGGATCATTCATACCTCAGCGCGACCATTGGATCGACTTTCATCGCGCGCCGAGCGGGTATCACGCTGGCAGCCAGAGCGACGCCCGTCAACAGCAATGCAACCAACGCAAACGTCACCGGATCAGTCGCGCTTACCCCGAACAACAAACTGTTCAACACCCGCGTTGCCGCGAACGCCGCAACGAGTCCTACCGCAACGCCCACACCGGCAAGCGCCAGCCCGCGACCGACGATCAGTTTCATCACATCAGCGTTGCTTGCTCCCAACGCCATCCGCACTCCGATCTCTCGTGTACGCTGGGCAACAAGGTAAGACATCACCCCGTAGAGACCCACGACCGCCAGCGCGAGCGCCAGAACTGCAAACGACGATAGCAAGATCATGTTGAAGCGCGGCGTACCTACCGTACCGGAGACGACCTCCCGCATCGGCTTGAGATCGAGCGCGGCCAGCTTCGGATTAACCGACGCGACCGCGCTCCTGATGCCTGGTATCAACGCCGAGCCGTCGCTCGCGGTCCTCACCATCACGTAGGACCACAGGAACGGCGTCTGGGCAAACGGTGTGTAGACGACCGCCTCGCCCGGATCATCAAGCCCGGAGTATTTGACGTCGCCCACTACGCCGACGATCGAACGCCATTCATCCGACTCTTCGGGGTTGATCAGCTTGAATCGCTTGCCGATCGGATCTTCGTTCGGGAACAGATGCCCCGCAAGCGTCTTGTTTATGATCACCACTTTCGCTGCGCCCGCCGAGTCGTGTTCATCGAAATCACGTCCCTGGATAAGCGGAGTTCCGAGCGCGCGAAAATAGTCAGGGCTTGCGCCGATAAAGTAAGCAGTATTCTCCTCCGATGTAGCGGTATCCTGTCCCTCGACTGCGAAGCTGGTCCCTCGCTGCGGGGTAACCGGAGGAAGCCCGGACGCGCCGCCCACCGTTTCGATGCCCGGGATCTGCTGCAACCGAGCGATCACCTCACGCTGAAGAGCCGCTCGACGTTCAGGCTCCTTGAAGTGAAACAGCTCGATGTTCATCGTCAATAAGTTGTCCGAGATAAACCCGGCGTCAGCATTCAACAATCGAGAGAAACTCTTCACCAACAGACCGGCGCCAACGAGAACAACCAGCGACAAAGCGATCTCGCCGACAACAAGCGCCCCGCGCAACCGTCGACCTAAGACGCTCCCGCCGATCCCGCGGCCGCCTTCCTTGAGCGCGTCGTTGAGGTTGAGCCGCAGCGCTTGCATGA
>DATMCM010000666.1:0-14488 GCA_035558335.1 Blastocatellia bacterium
CTGGCAACTGGCAACTGGCAACTGGCAACTGGCAACTGGCAACTGGCAACTGGCAACTGGCAACTGGCAACTGACAACTGACAACTGCCCACTGACAACTGCCCCATGCCTGAACTTCCAGAGGTTGAAACCCGACTCAACTATTTTCGAAGCACGGCGCTGGGCCAACAAGTCGAGCGCGTGCTGGTATCCGCGCCCAATCTGATCAAATCCGAAACCGCGCGCATCTTCGCTCGCAAGCTTCGTGACCGGCGCTTTGTCGAAGCTCACCGTCGCGGCAAGTACCTGATCATCACTCTCGATGACGGCCGCGCCCTGATCCTTCATTTTGGGATGGGCGGCGATCTGCATTATTACCAGGGGCCTCGCGAACGGCCCGAGTACACCCGAATCGAGTTTGTCTTCACTGACGGGCGGCGGCTTGCTTTCACTTGTCCGCGCAAGATCTGCCGAGTGATGCTCGTTGACGACGTAGGCGATGTGCCCGCGCTTCGGGAAATGGGTCCCGAGCCGGCCGGCAAACACTTCAGCCTCGCTTACCTCGAGCGCTTGTGCGAAGCGAGCCCGAATCGTCGGATCAAGCCGCTGCTGATGGATCAACGGAAGATTGCCGGCGTCGGAAACATCTACGCCGACGAGATACTGTTTGCATCGCGAGTCAGGCCCGATCGTCGCGCATCTAGCCTGAGCGATGCAGAGCTGCGGCGGATTCACCGAGAGACTCGCCGTGTGCTGCGGCGCGCCATCGAAACAGCGGCGGACGAGGAGTTCCCCTCTGACTTTCTTGTGTCGCGAGACTGGCGCGGCGCGGGCTGCAAGCGATGCGGCGCCCCGATCGAGCGCAAGAAGATCAACGGCCGCACCGCTCATTTTTGCCCTAATTGCCAGTTGTAAGCGACAATCTGTTTTGAACCGCTGCGTTGATATCATCAACCTCTCCGCACTCAGTTACCAAAAAAGGAGCGACCGATGGACCCCAACTTTTGGAGCAATATCCTTCATCCTGAAATCTCGATTATTGAAAAGATCGTGCGCCCGATCATCGTCTACGTTTCTCTTATCATCTTGTTGCGGGTCGCGGGAAAGCGTGAACTCGCTCAGCTAAACAACTTTGACTTGATCGTCCTGCTCACGATCTCCAACACAGTGCAGAATGCGATCATCGGCAGTGACAACTCGGTTTTGGGAGGACTGATTGGAGCGACCACGTTGGTCGCGGTGAACACCATTGTGGTGCGATTTTTTTACAGACACCCAGGACTCGACCGCCTTGCTGAAGGACAAGAGGAGGTGTTGATCGCAGACGGGAAGATAAGACAACAGCAGCTGAAGAAGGAATTGATTACCAAAGCAGAACTGGAGGCGGCGGCTCGCAAACAGGGATTCGCTTCGCTTGAGGAAGTGGAGCGCGGCGTGTTGGAGCCGGGCGGAGGATTCTCTTTCATCGCCAAGAAGAGAACCCCCGAAATGGTCAGACACGGCGAGTTAATCGAGAAGCTGGATGCGCTGGCCGGCGAGGTTAGGTTGTTGCGGACCCAGAAGGGCTAACCCACCGCCGAGGAAGTCCTTCTCCTAAAGCGCAATCTTGCCGGCGCTTCCTTTGCCGACCCGAGGCCCGCGGTTGTCGCGAGCCGGAGGGTGATCGAGGTTCGCCGTGCGGACTCCAATCTCGTACGCGTATTGCGCGATCCGAGCCATCTTTTCATAGTCGATCTTTTCGGCGCTGTCGGTGTTCGCGTGATAGTCCGGATGGAGACCCGTTGTCAGAAACACGATCGGGATTCCCTTGGCCGCGTAGCTGTAGTGATCGCTTCGGTAGTAGATCTGCTCCAGGTCGGTGGGGTCGTTCATCTCGTAGTCGAGCTTCAGCGGTTTCTCGATCGCCGAGTTGGCATCGACGGTGATGTTGTGGAACTCGGTGCTGATTCGGTCCGAACCTACAATGTACACGGTGCTTGCTTCTTCGGGATTGTTGTTGCGGTTGCGGCCGACCATGTCCATATTGACTTGAGCAACGATCTTATCGATCGAGATCGTCGGATAATCGGCATAATAGCGTGAGCCGAGCAAGCCTCTTTCCTCCCCGGCATGCCAAATTAGTACGACCGAACGCCGGGGCTTTGTCCCGGTAGCGAATGCTTTTGCAATCCCAAGCATGGCCACCGTGCCCGAACCGTCGTCATCCGCGCCGTTCCAGATCCGATCTTCGATCGCGCCCTCGGTGACCCGGCCACGTGGCCCGAGCCTGCGAGGGCCATTTCCGGAGTCGGCGATTTCCCCTTCGGCGTAGCCCACGTGATCGTAATGCGCTCCGAAGGCGACATATGTGTCTTTGAGCTTCGGATCGCTGCCTTCGACCACACCTATCACGTTGCGAGTGTACTGGGTTCTCACCGTTTGGTAATCGGCGTCGATGTTAAATGTGATCCGCACGTTCTTGAGCGGAAACGATGGGAGCGCTTCTCCTCTTGAGGCTTTGTCTTTCAAGTCGGCGTACTTCACATCAGCGCCGTTCAACAAAAACTCGAAGAACTCATCTTGTGCTGAGACGTTTGGAGGAATCGGCGTGCCGAGACGCTGAACGGTTGTAAAGTCCGGCTCGGGCAAAGCGGCAAGCGGGCCCTGACCCTGGCCGCCAGCTTCGCCCTCTCGTGCTTGACCTCCCTGACCTTCGGGTCCTCGACCTCCAGCACTTGGCGCTTCACCTCGCGAGGGAACCACCGGGCCGATAGTAGCAACGGCGCCTTGTTGTTCGGTAGCGTAGCGCGAGCGCCCGCCCAACGCACGGAAAGTCTGGCGGGCATCAACGCCTTTCGGAGGAGTCGAGCCGAGGTACACTACGACTTTGCCTTTCGCGTTCTTGCCTGCGTAGTCGTTGAGATTGGCCGCCGGCAAGTTCAACCCATAACCGACGAACTCGACCTCGTTGGCGGTGAACTCGCGCTTGCTGCCGACATTAGGCGGGAAGGAGATGCCTTCTTTGTTTTTGAAGGTTCGGGTTTGGCCGTTCGCCTCAACCGTGACCGTCGACCGGTTGTTGCTTTTGACGCCGAGCACTGCGACTCGCTGGAAGTAAGAGCCGTTAGGTCCCCCGGGCTTCACTCCCCAGGTCTTGAGCTGGCCCGCGATGTACCCGGCTGCCAATCCCAGACCTTCGGTGTAGGTGGCGCGCCCTTCAAACTCGTCTGAAGCCAGATACGTCAGCCACTCCTTCAACTCTTCGGCTTTGATGTGCGCGCGGCCGCCGTTTGTCTTGGCGCCGGCCGGGATGAATGAAAGCGCGGTTATTAGGGCCGACAGAGTTATCAACGAGGTTAGCTTTTGAAGGCTGAGCATGGGTTCTCCTGGTATTGGTTCTGGAACTTGAAGTGACTGATACGCAAGTGGCCGGGCCGTCGATACAAAAACCTGAGGCTGACTGCGGTAGAGTACCTCGGCGGTTCATTCTGGAAGGGAGCCGGCATTATTCATCTAATCATTCGGAGAGGGAAGCTCAACAGCTCGAATCCTCATACTAAGCCCGGCCTCAGGGCCGGGCACTTTGCAATCTTGAGTGGTGAGAACACCGAGAGTCGGAGCCAGGAAACGCCGTTAAGCCCCCAAAGAGACGGCAAGGTGAATATGACCTGCCTGGCTCCCCATTATCTTCGGGTTGGCGCCCGGGTTCCAGAACCTGAGACAACCAAAAGAACCCAAGTCTGGCGGGGCCACGAGACTGACGGTAGGAGACATTATTATTGCGTTACTGCCGCGTTTTGATATTGTGGGGCTCGTCGTTTTGGGAATGCTCCTGACCGCGTGGCAAGGCTCAAACAGGTTTTGAACCAAGAGGGGCCGAAGCCGCGGCGCCCTTCGAATCCAAAACGTATGCGTATTCTGATCGAGTAGCGGAGGATCGATGTTCGTCAGTCACTCAAGCGCCCTGCGAGCCGCAGAAAGATACTTGCGTAGACGGAAGCTCGCAGCCTCGATCGCCAGGTACGAGCGGCGAGTTGAGCGGGACCCTCAGGACCTCACAGCGGCCAACTCATTGGGTGATCTTTATGTGCGTGCTGGCAGGGTGCCGGAAGCCGTTGCGGTGTTCTCGGCGATGGCCGATCACTATTGCGCGGAGGGGTTCTTGCCCCGCGCGATAGCTATGCTGAAGAAAGTGATCAGGGTTAGTCCGGATTCGGTGGAAGAGTTGGGAATGCTTGCGGAGCTCAGCCAGCAGGTGGGTCGCAAGGCCGAAGCAATCGAGTATCATCGGCGGTTGGAGAACCTTCTCAACCACAGCCCTCGGCCGCGGAAGGCGATCGACGTCGGCAATCGAATCGGTATCGTCCCGTTTGACCACCCCGCCGAGCCCGATACCCCGCGGGCGATCAACGCTTCTTTCGATAAACGCCAACTCTCCGAAGATGAATTTGTGATCAAGCAGATCTTTCTTGCTGAGGTGCTGGCGATTCGGGGCGGCGTCGATGAGGCCATCACGATCCTCAGAGAGATACTGAGCCTTGCTCCTGACAACGTACCGGCGCGGTCGAAACTCAAAGACGTATATTTGCGAGCCGGGCTTGCCGACCTCGCCGCCAACGAGTGTCTTCAGCTGGCTCGAATACGCGAGTCCCGCAAAATGGCTGCGATTGGATATCTTGCAAACGAGATTAAGTTCGGTCTGATCGACCCTCCATCCGGCGAGGAGTCTCCTTCATTCGCGCAAGACGCCAATCTCGGTCCCAGATTCGAGGCTTTCGCCAAGCCGCCCGGCTCCCCCAACAGAAGGAGAGCTGCCCGGGTTGGTATGAGCCTGCCGGTTCTGGTGATCTCGGACGATGGCGGCTGGCGCGAGTTCGCAGAGAGCGTGAATAGCAGTCGATCCGGACTGCTGCTTCGGCTCGCCCACTCGGTAAATCCATCGTCGAGGCTGCGAGCGACGATGCCGATGCCGTTCAAGCTGCGCGCAAGTCAGTCGACCAAGGGACTGTATGTAGTCAATGGCGTCGTCCGTCACGCGCTCCCAGACCCGGGTGGCGACAACCTCGTGGGAATTGAATTCGAAGGTGATGCCCAGTCCCCCGAACAGCCGTCAATGTTGTCGATGGATTGTAATGAGGCTCTGACTCCCGAGTGACTTAGTGAGCCGTTCGCCCGCCTGCGACCGCTTACGCCGGTTTCGAATCAACCTTGTCCAGTCGGTCTTCCAGCCGGGTCTGTTCGGCCCGCACCGTCATCAAGTCTCGGGTAACGATGTTGAACTTGCGATTCGAGCGTGTGCACGTCTTCACGAAGCTCCAATATCTGGGCAATTACACGCTCCCAGATAGGCTTGGTATCGTAGGCTTTCTGCTCGAGCACCTGAAGGCGTCCATCAATCTCATCCAGGCGCGCTTCTATTTTCTCCAGGCGCGCCTCCATTCTCTCCTGACGAGCTTCCATTCTTTCCTGGCGCTCCTCCATTCTTTCCTGGCGCTCCTCCATTCTTTCTTGGCGCTCCTCCATTCTCTCAAGGCGCTCGTCCATCCTCGTCTGGCGCTCCTGCAGGCTCGCAATGCTCACGGAAAGGGACTCGAAGTGTGCGAAGACTCGCTCCTCGAACGACGGACCGTTTGGAAGATTCTCGGTGGTGTTGTTGCTCATCTCATTCTCCCATTCATTTACGTGTCCGCCGAGCACATTATGAAGCTTGTTTAGGCTCACCTCAAGCGCGAACAAACGAGCAACAATCGAGGCTCTTGCACCCTAGTTCGAACTATTCTTGGTTGGGTTGTGCTCGCGTTTAGCCGTTAGTGCGTTCGAACTCTTTCATGTACGCGACCAGCGCCTCGACGCCCTCCTTAGGAAACGCGTTGTAGATCGAGGCGCGAATTCCGCCAACAGAACGGTGTCCCTTAAGCCCGTCGAGACCGGCTTTTGTTGCTTCGGCAACGAATCGCTTTTCGAGCTCTTCGTTCGGAAGCCGGAATGTCACATTCATGAGCGAGCGACTATCCGCCTTCGCGTGCCCGCGGTAGAAGCCGGTCGAGTCTATCTCGTCGTAGAGCACGCTGGCCTTATCTTCGTTGCGCCGCTTCACAACCTCGAGGCTCCCTTGATCCAGAAGCCATTTCAACACCAGTCTCATTACATAAATCGCAAACACCGGCGGCGTGTTGTACAGCGATCGCTCCTTCGCGTGAGTGTTGTAGTTGAGCATCGTGTGCAGGCCCTTCGGACTGCGCTCGAGCAGGTCTTTGCGAATGATGACCAGCGTCACGCCCGCCGGAGCGAGGTTCTTCTGCGCGCCGGCGTAAATCAGCGCGTACTTATTAACGTTGATTGGCCGGCTGAGGATGTCCGACGACGAATCAGCGACCAGCGGCACCCCACCGACCGCGGGATCGTATTTCCACTCGGTCCCGTGAATCGTGTTGTTAGTCGTCAAGTGAACGTATGCCGCTTGAGCATCGAGCTTCAACTCTTCCTGTTTCGGTATGCGGTCAAAGTTTTCGGGTTCCGTTGTCGCGGCAACGTTCACCGTTCCGATCCTGAGCGCTTCTTTCATCGCCTTCTGGGCCCACGAACCGGTGATGATGTAGTCGGCCTTGCCGCCCGGCGGGAGAATGTTCATCGGCACCATCGAGAACTGCATCGACGCGCCGCCCTGCAGGAACAGCACATGATAGTCGTCGGAGATACCGGCGAGCTTACGTATGTCTGCCTCGGCGCCGAGGATTATTTCGTCAAACGGCTTCGAGCGATGACTAATCTCGAGCACCGACATCCCGACGCCGGGCAGAGCCAGCATATCTCGCTGAACTTCTTCGAGGACGGGGAGCGGCAGCACCGCAGGACCTGCGGAAAAGTTGTAGATTCGTTGCGTCATGATCAAACCTCTTTCCTCAGTAAAGGATTCCCAGGGAGAGCACGCCGAGAAGGGCCCGCCTTTTTGCGGCAGCTTCTTAAAGCGCCAGCAAAGTAACTTCAATGATGTCCGTGGAGTTGGCTCTTATCGCTTCAAGCACTTGATCCGACGGGACCTGATCGAGGTGAATGCGAGCAACGGCGGCGACGGCCCCTTCAAAGACGATGTTCTCGGTCTCCTGGACGTTGATTCCGGCAGACTTCAGTTTTTCGAAAACGTCGGCGAGCACGCCCACTCGATCGTAATGTCGGGCGACGAGCAAGTGAGTTGCCGGTGATTTCTTAGCCACGTTGACTACATTCGGAGCTCGGCCGGTATCCCTGTATTCGCGAATGATTCGCAGCGTCTCGTCGGCTATCGCTTGCTGCGCCTGGTCCGTCGAAGCTCCTATGTGATGGGTACCGATAACGCCGTCGAGCTTGAAGATTCCGTCCTCGACCGCGCCGGTTCCTCCCGAAGGCTCGCCCGCAAACACATCGAGTCCGGCGCGTATGCCGCGCTCGCGAACCGCGCGTTCGAGCGCGGCCTGATCTACGACTTCCGCTCGCGACGTGTTGATGAAGTACGAGCCGGGCTTCATCGCTTCGAAGAGTTTCTCATCGATCAGTCCTTTAGTCTCGTCTTTCAGAGCGACGTGAACGCTCAGCACATCGCACGACATCGCAACTTCCAACGGAGATTGTTTCATCTCGATGCCAAGCTGCTCCGCGCGTTGGGACGTCAGCGAGCGGCTCCACGCGACTACCGGCATGCCAAACGCCCGAGCGCGAACGATCATGTCGCGGCCGATGCTGCCAACGCCTATGAGGCCCAGTGTGCGTCCAAACAACCCGCGAGCCTTGCTGTACTCTTTTTTGTTCCAGCGGCCTTCTTTCAAGTCGGCGGCGTTCGCGTGTATGCGCCGATCAAGCGCGAGAATCAACCCGAAAGCTAGCTCAGCTACCGCAATCGAGTTCTTGCCCGGGCAGTTTGCGACGTAGATGCCGCGCGCGGAAGCCGTCTTCACATCAATCGTGTTGTAGCCGGCGCCCGCTCGAACCACGAGACTCATGCGGCCGGCTTCGAGCATCTCGCCAGTGACCTTGTTGCCTCGTACGACCAGGACGTCCGCGCCCGACGAAGCGATGGCCTGCTTGAGTGCATCGCCTTTTGCCTCAGGTTCGTAGGCGACTTCGAACCCGGCGGCTCGGAGTTCGGCTTGCGCGCCTTCTTCAAACTTGTCGGCGATGAGTATCTTCATCAATTCTTCTCCAGGAGCTGCCAGCAGAAGACTCGGCCTCTTTTCCCGGTATCAGTCCCAATCGATCCATCTAAATCAAGTGACTCAGCAATCCGTCGCGAAGCTTGGGCTCGAACCACGTAGACTTGGGCGGCATCACTTCTTTCGCGTCGGCAATCGCCATCAACTCGTCCACCGTCACCGGATACATTGAAAATGCAACCGCCGCGCGGCCATCATTCACCATTTCCTCCAGCGCCTTTAGCCCGCGAACGCCGCCGACGAAATCGATTCGCTTGTCGGTGCGAACGTCTGTGATGCCAAGCAACGGATCGAGAAGGCGTTCCTGGAGCACGCTCACGTCGAGCGACGAAATCGGATCGATCGGAGTTGTCGTTCCGGCCGGCAGCTTCAGGCTATGCCAACGGCCGTCGAGATACATACAAATCTCGCTCTTCTGCAAAGGCGCGGGAGATGCGGCGTCGGTTACGTCGAGTTGCTCGGACGCCGCTTTGAGAAACTGAGCGGCAGACTTGCCGCCTAGATCTTTGACCACCCGATTGTAGGGAAGTATTCGCAACTGGTCCGCGGGGAACAGCACGCTCAAAAAGAAGTTGTACTCCTCGGTGCCGGTGTGGCCCGGGTTTCCTGCTTTGAGCAACGCGCGGGCGCGGGCGGCGCTTGCGGCTCGGTGATGGCCATCGGCGATGTAGACAAGCGGAACAGCGCCAAACTCGTCTATGAGACGGCGAGTCTCGGCTTCTCCGACTCGCCAAATCGCGTGGGCAACTCCGTCCGCCGCTGTGAAGTCATAGAGCGGCTCCGCGGCCTGCGCGCGAGCTACAATCTCGTCGATCTGAGTACGCCCTCGATAAGTCGAGAACACCGGACCGGTCTGGGCGCGAAGCGTCACCATGTGGCGCGTGCGATCGTCTTCTTTGTCTTTGCGTGTGCGCTCGTGTTTGCGGACGATGTCTGAGTCGTACTCATCAATCGAGCAACAGCAGGCTATGCCGGTCTGCTGTTGTTCACCCATACGCAAACGGTAGACGTACAGGCTCGGCGTCTCTTCGACAAATAAAGGAGCCGCGGCCTTAAGCTTGTCGAAGTTCTGCCTCGCCTTGTCGTAGACCTCATCGGAATGGACATCAGTCCCATCGGGCAGATCGATCTCGGCCCGCGACACGTGCAGAAAACTGAGCGGGTTGCCCTCTGCCAACTCGCGCGCCTCTGTTGTATTCACCACATCGTACGGCACCGCCGACACCTGCGCGGCTTTGTCTTTGGGAGGGCGTTGCGCTTGAAAGGCTCGAATCGTGGCCATGTTCTCTCCAGTCGGGCAAGTGAGCTGCCAGGCAAAGCCTCGAAGGATCCGGGCTTCGAAGCAGCGAGTAGGAATGCTAGGCCGTGGCCATCGTGCTGTCAACTTGCCGGTTGGAGGGGTTTGAGAAGAGCGCGCGTCAAAAATTGGGCGCGCCAATCCTATGTCAAAAGATTGCGCAATTAACCACCTTGATTAGGACTTTTGTCAGAGCCCGAGTGTCAGCTGGGGCTCAAGTGATCGGTGATTGCGTTAGCGCTCGCTCACGCTCGGGCTACTGACACGACCAGGCAGTTGCGAGTCGAGCTCTTATCGCGAGGCTCACGCGGGCCGGGGCGCGTTTACCGCCGTCGTTTGGTGCTCTATCATTCCCAGTGGAAACAACGGAAGACATGATTCTTAATGCGACTCATAAGGAGGCTCGATGACCGCGACAAATCCTCAATCCTCGGTGCTCAGCGAGCGCGAAGGCACAATCCTGACTCTCACACTTAATAGGCCAGAGAAGAGCAACACGCTTCATCCGGCCCTGGTCAAAGAATTGTCAGCCGCGCTCAGGAGCGCAGAAGCCGACAACACCCTGAACGTAGTAGTGCTGACCGGCGCGGGCCGGAGTTTCTGCGGCGGGCTCGACTTGAGCTTGATGATGAGCTGGACGGTTGGAGAAAAGGTCGAATACCTCCGCACCGCGACCGCAATCTTTCAGCAAGTGTGGTCGTTGCCACAGCCGGTGATCGCGGCAGTTAACGGCCCGGCGATCGCCGGCGGGTTCGATCTCGCGGCTTTCTGTGACATAAGACTCGCGGCTCGCGAAGCAGTGTTCGGTCAAGCTGAAATCAACATAGGGCTCGTACAAATCATTCATCCGCTTTACAAGTCGATCGGTCTCGCGCGCGCGAAGGAGCTTGCGATGACCGGGCAGAACATCTCTGCGGAGGAAGCCTATCGAATCGGGCTGGTCAACCATCTCTATACGAAAGAGGAGTTAATGCCGCGCGTGATGGAGATGGCCCGGGTGCTTGCGTCAAAGCCGCGCGGTGCATTGTTTGAAACGAAACGGTTGACTCGCGAGTTGATAGATCTCGACACCACGAGCGCGTTTGAGGAGATCGGCAACTCATTTCTTCGTTGCCTCGAGTCTGAAGAACACCAGCGCCGAGTCGCGGAGGTCTTCGAAAGCTTGAAGAAGAAATGAACCGGAGCGTGTTCGCGTCCTGGGAGAGCGGCCATCTCGGCCGCTCCCTCGCGTTCGCTTTGCTTGCTCTCTAAGACTGCGGGCGAGACGCCCGCGCTCCCAGGGCGGTCTCGACGATCAACCCGCGCAGCCATGAATGAGCGGGATCTGCTTCCATTCGCTCGTGCCATAACATCGTCATCCTAAACGGCGGAATCGCAAGCGGCGCGGGAAACACTTGAAGCTTCAACTGCGTAGCAAAGTGGTCGGCAGTTCGCTCGGGCACGGTCGCGATCAATTCAGACGCGGCGACTAGAAACGGAACGCTCGCGAAGTGAGGAACTATTATCGCCGCGCGGCGCGTAAGCCCTTTCTGTTCCAGCAGCGAGTCGATAAACCCCTGGCCTTCGGTCTTGTAGAACACCGCCGCGTGTTGCTCCGCAGCAAACTGCTTAAGAGTGAGCTTGCCCTTGATACGCGGATGGGCCTTGCGCGCGAGCACGACGCTCTTTTCTTCCCACAGCACTTCCGAATGAATGCTTGCGTCGAGAGCCGCCACGTCGGGAAAGAAGCCAATCGCGACGTCTATCGAATCCGCGAATGACTGAGCCGCCGGCGGTTGAAAAAGGGTTCGCGGCCGAGTCAACCGAAGACTGACCCGCGGCGCGTGGCCCAGAAGCTTCGCGACAAGCGGCGGGATCAGAGTCACTTCGACATGATCGCTGGTTGAGAGGTGGAACGTTCTCTTCGAAGCGGCCGGGTCAAACGCGGGCTTCTCTTCCAACGCCCCGCGAAGCTGTGCGAGCGCCGCGCGCACCGGTCCTATCAATGCGTGCGCAGCCGCAGTAGGGGCCATGCCCTCCGGGGAACGAGCCAGCAGCGGGTCGTCAAACGTGCGCCGAAGCCGTGACAGCGCATTGCTCATCGCAGGCTGGCTCAAGCCGATTCGCTTTGCTGCTCGCGTCACATTGCGCTCGATCATCAGAGCTTCGAAGGCGAGCAGCAGGTTCAGATCGAACGATTGTAGATTCATAACGTGAATGTGGGATATTATCACAATCCATAAAACGAATTCGCCGCCCAAGCGTTTTAACAGTGAGATCGAATAGCAACTTTGGAGAGAGGACATATGAGATCGAAGATAAAAACCGTTTCAATGATGCTGACAGCGCGAGTGCTGGTTGTCGCGCTCGCCGCCGCGCTCGCGGTCCCGGCGACAGCGCAAAGTCAGAACAACGCTGCGTTTCCCGAGACGCCCCTTGGCAAGCTCGCGAGCTCGCTGATCGCGGCGATCAACACCGGAGACAAACAGAAGATCAAGAGCTTTATCACTGACAACCTGTCGGAAAACGCGCTCAGGGAGGACTCACCAGAAGGGTTGGCCAACGATCTGCAAAGTCTTTATCGGCAGACCGGCGGACTCGATGTGATCGAGATGATCCCGAGCAAGGAACCCAACACAATTCGGTTAAAGCTGCGCAGCAAACGCGGCAACCACTGGGCGAGGTTTGTCACTCGATTGGACAAAGACCAGCCAGCCAGGCTCGACGGCTGGGGTTTGCGCTCGATACCTGATCCCGAGACTGAAAGGGCCGAGGCGTGGCCCGAAGGAAAACTTACCGAGGCGGATGCCGTAAAGGAGATCGAACGTCATGCTGTCGCCGCGGCCTCGCGCGACCAGTTCTCGGGAGTCGTGCTTGTAGCGAAGGGTGACCGTGTCGTCCTCCACAATGCGTACGGAAACGCGGAGAAGAACTTTTGCGGGCCGAACAAGCCCGATACCAAGTTCAACCTCGGCTCGATGAACAAGATGTTTACCAGCGTAGCGATTGCGCAGCTGGTTCAAGCGGGCAAGCTCTCGTATGAAGACACGCTTGCGAAGGTACTTCCCGACTATCCGAACAAGCAGATCGCAGAGAAGATCACGATTCACCACCTGTTGACTCACACATCGGGTCTGGGTGATTTCTTCAAACCCGAGTTCTTCAAGAACCGCGAGAAGTACGTGGCGCTTAAGGACTACTTTCCGATCTTTGCGCAAGACCCGCTTCAGTTCGAGCCGGGCAAGAGCTGGTCATACAGCAACGCGGCGTTCATCGTGCTCGGCGTGGTCATCGAGAAGCTATCTGGCGAGGATTACTTCGACTACGTGCGTGAGCACATCTACAAGCCCGCCGGCATGACCGACAGCGATTCGTTCATGCGGAATGACATAGTTCCGAATCTATCGTATGGCTACACGCGGTTCAGCGGGAATGATCCGCTTGGCCTCGAGCCGCGCAAGATCAACTGGATGGAGTTGCCGATCAGGGGCAGCTCAGCCGGCGGCGGTTATTCGACGGCGCCCGATCTGTTGAAGTTCGCGCAGGCGCTGCGGAGCTACAAGCTGGTGAACAAAGATTTGACGGAGAAGATCACAGGCGCAAAGGTGGATACCCGTTTCGGCCCGGACACTAAATACTGCTACGGTTTCATGGAGACCCAGATGTCGGGGCATAGCGTGCGCGGTCACGGGGGCGGCGCACCGGGGATCAACTCGGACCTGAAGATGTTCTGGGATGGAAGCTACACGGTGGTTGTGATGGGCAACTACGATCCGCCGGCAGCGCAGGATCTTTCGCAGAAGATCGCTGAGTTTCTTGCGAGGCAATGAGGTCATAACGCCGGCTGAAACCAATTTCCGCCCGCCCAGGCGTGAACGCCTCGGCGGGCGCATCAGCCCCGGGCAAGTCTGCGCAGCCCTGGATAATCGGACGAGTGATGAATGTGACCCCGGTGGGCGACGGTAGCGTCGACGAGCAAATTGTAAGCCGCGCGCAGTTTTCTGGCGCCCGCTTCGCGGGCTGGCGAGATCGTGGTTGCGAGTTACCCCAGGGCTCGCCGACTCGCCCTGGGCTACATGCTGTCGCCCGCTCGCGGGCTTGCGAGATCGTTGTTGCGGGTTACCGAGGGCTCGCCGACTCGCCCTGGGCTACATGCTGTCGCCCGCTTCGCGGGCTTGAAGAGTCCAAACTAGAGACGTGATCACGCTTTGACCGTCGCCTTGCGTTCGACCTTGTTCCAGCCGACGGCGATGCCTTTCAAGGAAGCCAGCGACGCTTTGATCGCCACGTAGTACATCAACTGCCGATAAAAGAATCGCTGCCAGAATAACCACACCAGCAACCGCTTGTTTTCTTTCCGGTCGAGCAAAAAGGCTATCGACGCGGCGGCGAACTCAATCGCAACAAACAACGCGTAATAGAACAGCGCTCGCCATAATGAATCTGCTGAGAACTCCTGCGGATGCTGGACTTTGTTTATCGCGGACGCGATGAGAGTCGCCACCATCAATAGGTCCATCGCTGGCGAAATCAGCGGGAAGAGGACTTGAAAGATAAAAATGTTAGGCAGCGCGACGAACCCCAGCGAGCCGTAACGTGGACGGAACAGCGCGTCCGCATGTTTCCACGCGGCTTGAAGCGTCCCGTACATCCAGCGGTAGCGCTGGCGAACAAAACCGCGAACCGTGTCCGGCGCTTCGGTCAGGCCGACGGCTTCGTCTTCGTAAGCTATCGAGTAGCCGAGCTTGCGAATTGACATCGTTAGGTCGGCGTCTTCGGCAAGAGTAAGATCGTTGAAGCCCCCAACCTGTTCGACAAGTTCGCGGCGCCAGGCGCCCACCGCACCCGGAACTACCGTGACGCAATTCAATAGGTTGAAGGCCCGGCGATCCAGGTTCTGGCTCGTGATGTACTCGAGCGCTTGCCACCTGGTTAGCAGGTTGATTCGATTGCCGACCTTCGCGTTTCCCGCCACGGCACCGACCTTCGGGTCGGCGAAGTGGCGGACGAGCTTGCTGATCGTGTCTCTGGCAAAGATAGTGTCGGCGTCCAGCGCGATGACGATCTC
>DATMCM010000667.1:0-13171 GCA_035558335.1 Blastocatellia bacterium
GAGGACAACAGCTTGAAGGTGTTTCAACTGCTGACGCTGGAGTTGTGGCACCGCGCGTTCATCGATATCGCGTAGACGCGTTTCCGGGCTCGTTACTTGCAACCCGCGATCCGTTCACACTTCAACCAAATGGAACGTCGAGGAGCCCTCGGGTTAGAGTGAAAAAGTGCTAATTCGAAGCCGCTTGGTGTACTACAAGGATGAGTGTAGCGACCCGAACTCTCAACAAATCATCTATGCCAACGATGACCATCGGATAAATGCCCGGGATGGCGGATGACTTTGCTTTCAGTTTGAAGGTCACGCTTTCGCCGGTCGTTGACACGGGGACGGAGGGCTTTACCTTGACCCCGAAGGCCGAACCGTCGGGCGGCGTGACCCTCACGTTGCCCTGGAATCCTCCGAGGCGTTGGGGGAGTACCTTCACGGATACGTTTGATCCTTGATTTACCGAAACCGAATTCTGGCTTAAGGCGATCTGGAAGTCGGGGGCGGGAGCCAGGTAACGGACGAGACCAAACTGCGTGCCGCCTTCAGGCGTTCGAGCATTGCCCGCGACCACTATCTTTGAGTCCGGTTGGAGCGCAATCGCAGTAGCCTCGTCGTCACGCTGCATCACGTCGGTAGTGACGACTCCTGAGGTGCCGAAGACCGCGTCCAGATTGCCGTTTGAGTCGTAACGCGCCAGTCCAAAGTCATCGGAGCCGCGCTCCGCAAAGCCAGCAGCAAGAATCCTTCCGTCCGCGTCAATTGCGACTGCGTTTGCTCCGTCGTAGCCGTGAGCGAAGTCGGTGCCGAGCTTGCCTCGCTTTCCAAATTTCTTATCGAGACGGCCATCCGGTTGGTATCTAACCACGCCAAAATCCGCCGTGATCTGATTTCGCAGGGCCTCGCCAACAACGACTATTTTACCGTCAGGCTGAATCGAAACCGCTTTGGCGATGTCGTCGAAGCCAAACAGGTCGGTAGACACAACGCCGCTTGTTCCAAAGCCGGTGTCACGGCTACCGTCTGGGTTGTAGCGAGCCAGCACAAAGTCAGTCCCGGCCTTGCCTACAACCACAATTTTCCCATCCTGCTGAAACGTGGCTGCATTGATCGACGTCGTAAAACTGGTAAATTCTTCGGTCGTCTTTCCGCCGGTCCCAAAACTCGAGTCCAACTTGCCGTCCGGCTCGTAGCGCGCAAACGCGACCTTCTCGTCTGACCTGCCTACCAAGAGGATCTTTCCGTCAGCCTGAATCTGGACCGCCACTGCTCGGTCTACCGAGTCGGCGAAGTCCGTGGAGACTTTACCGTCGATACCGAAACTATTGTCCGGCGTGCCGTCAGCATTCAGCCGTGCTATGGCAAAGTCGACCAGCGGCAGAGAACAACACGTTGTTGCCAATCCTACCGCGACGATCTTTCCATCGTTCTGAAGCGTGACAGCCAACAGTTCATCGCCGGAGCCGCGAAAGTCAATCAGCGCAAATCCGCCTTCGCCAAACGACGAATCCAGCATTCCATCCGGGTTGTGCCGCGCAAGCGCGAAGTCCCTGCTGTTCTGGTCGGCGCCGACGATCGCTATGCCCGCAACCACTATCTTTGCGTCCGGCTGAATGACAATCGAGCGCGAGAAGGTGCTACGACCGGCAAGCCCGCTTACCACCTTGCCGGCACTTCCAAAGGTGGGGTCGAGATCACCCGCAAACGTTTGCGCTTCAGAAGCCTGCTTGATCGCGCTTGACGCCGGAGTGGCAAGCGTCAGCATGGAGGCAAGACTAATTGCCAATGCTCCCTTTTTCGCTGATCCCATCGATTTGAAGGGGGGCAACCCGAATCGCGTAGAAAGGCCCATAGCTCCTCCCCTAACACGGTCTGGCACGGATGGCGAAAGGTTACTCGATCAAGCCATTTGGCCACAAGCTGGAATGGTCTGCTTGCCTATCGACGCGATATACTGCCTGCTCTCATGAAACACTTTTTGATTACCGGCGGAGCCGGCTTCATTGGCAGTCATCTGGTCGAGCGGCTAATTTCCAGTGATGGCAACAGGGTCACGGTTGTCGACAACTTTAGTGAGTTCTATGACCCGGCGATCAAACGAGCAAACATAGCCAGTCACATCGGCAGCGAAGCCTTCGAGCTTGTCGAAGCTGACATCGCGGACGCGAAAGCGATGGACGGCCTTTTTGCACGCGGGCGTTTCGACACAGTCGTTCATCTTGCCGCTCGAGCGGGAGTCCGGCCTTCGCTCGAGGACCCGCTCGCTTACGAGGAGTCGAATGTACGGGGAACCTATTCTCTTCTCGAAGCCGCGCGGCGTCACGACGTGACCCGGTTTGTGTTTGGCTCATCGAGTTCGGTGTACGGGGTGAATTCAAAAGTCCCTTTTTCCGAAGACGATCCTGTTGATCATCCGATCTCGCCGTACTCCGCCACGAAGATTGCAGGAGAAGCCGCATGTCACGCCTATAGCCATTTGTATGGAATCCGTATCATATGCCTGAGGTTCTTCACGGTTTATGGTCCGCGTCAGAGACCCGACCTCGCCATTCACAAGTTCGCGCGATTGATCGCCGCCGGCAAACCGATACCGATCTTTGGCGACGGTTCTACACGCCGCGACTACACCTACATCGACGATGTCCTCGAAGGAGTCGAAGCCGCAATCAACTACGACCGCAGCCAGTTTGAGGTCATCAATCTTGGGGAGTCGGAGACTGTCGAGCTTCGGCGGCTGGTCGAGGTTCTCGAACAGGCGATGGGCAAACGCGCGATCCTGAATAGGCAGCCGGAACAGCCCGGCGATGTGCCGATCACTTTTGCAAACATCGATAAGGCACGCCGGCTGCTTGGGTACAACCCGCAGACCAGGATCGAGACCGGCATAGAGAAGTTCATTAAGTGGTTCAGCGAATTGTAGGACCGGACGGAGATTGTTCGGCAAGCCGATTATGGTTGCGGCGGGCCTTGAAGCGATGTCAGGTCGGGAAGGTGGGCTTGCCCCCGCTGACTGAGAAGGTCGACGATTGGCACAGCTGAAGTCGGATTGGCTTCCTGAGGGTCCAGAATCAGCGGGGGCAAGCCCACCTTCCCGACCTAACTATTGTACCGAGGTTCGACAACGCCTTTTGCTCTGAGAATCTCACACACAGTTTCTGAAGTCGCTGTGTTCAAAACAAGGAGTCGGTTGGCTCCCCAGAACAGCCAACACCTTGCCGATACTCGCGGGCGAGTCTACTATTCTCTCTCACTGCGGCGATCCCAAACTCATGCAAGAATACCGCTTGAAGACCGTCAACGAACTCAAAGGCGAGCGCTTATCGCCCGAGGTTTCAGTCTTTCTGCCGGTCTTCAACGAAGAAGCGAACATCGAACCTCTCCACATAAAGCTAACCGACGCGCTTCAGCAACTGGGTCGCACCTACGAGATCATCTACGTTGACGACGGCTCGACCGATCACAGCCTTGACCAACTTCGCGCCATCGCCGGGCGCGATGCGCGAGCCCGAGTAATCGCGCTGCGCCGCAACTACGGACAGACCGCGGCAATGAGCGCCGGGATCGACCACGCGCGAGGGCAAATATTGATCCCGATGGACGCCGACCTGCAAAACGATCCGGCGGACATCTTTCGCCTGATCGAGAAGCTGGACGAGGGTTATGACGTGGTTTCGGGGTGGAGGAAGGATCGAAAAGATAAATGGCTTACGCGGCGTTTTCCATCGACTCTGGCAAACCGGCTGATCTCCAGACTGAGCGGCGTTGAGCTTCATGATTATGGATGCAGCTTGAAAGCTTATCGCCGGCACGTGCTGGCCGACGTGAAACTCTATGGAGAGATGCACCGATTCATTCCGATCTACGCGGGCTGGGCAGGAGCGCGAGTCACAGAGATTCCGGTGAGTCATCACGCGCGAACCGCCGGCGAATCGAAGTATGGATTGAGCCGTACGATCAAAGTCATCTTCGACTTGATCACGATCAAGTTCATGTCCAGCTATCTGACCAAGCCGCTCTACCTGTTTGGAAGCGCCGGACTGTTGTGCCTTGTGGCCTCGTTCCTATCGGCGGCGCTCGCGCTATATTATCGCGTTGTCGAGGGGATTCACCTGAATCGGATGCCGCTGGCGACGCTTGCAATGATCATGTTCGCGATGGGTATCCAGTTTATCTTCATGGGTCTGCTCGCGGAGATGATCGTCCGCACTTATCACGAGTCGCAAGACAAGCCTACCTACTTGATTCGCGAGCGAATCAACATCGACGACGATGGCGGCCGGACGCCGGAGCTATGAAGCCAGGCGGTGACGCGGAGATGAACGGCGCGCAAGCGGAGCGACGCACGCACTCCACTACAACCCGAGCGGGCCCGGCTCCGTCACGCCGTCCAATGGCTGCCTCGAACGTCGCGGGCATACCCGTCCACAACTTGACCGAAGACGAAACGCTGACCGCAGTTGAGCGATTGATCGACGAAGGCGGATCGCGCTACGCGGCGGTGGTGAACGCAGCGAAGCTAGTCGCTGCAAACAAACAGACCAAGTTGAAACGCGTGTTGCTCGAAGCCGACCTCGTCACCGCCGATGGCATGTCGATCGTGTGGGCTTCGAGGCTGCTGGGTCGGCCGCTAAGAGAGCGAGTCACCGGCATCGACCTGTTCCAGCGATTGGTCGAGCGTGCGGCCGAGCGCGGCTGGTCGGTTTACTTCCTGGGTGCGCGCGACGAGTCGGTGCTTGGAGTTGTCGAGGCGTTCACAAAGAAGTATCCGAGTCTGCACGTTGCCGGTCATCACAACGGTTATTTCAACTCGTCGGAATCCGCAGCCATCGCTCAAGCAATCAAGGAAAGCCGTGCAGATTTGTTATTCGTCGCTATGGGCTCGCCGGCGCAAGAGTATTGGGTTGCATCGAACCTCGAGGCGACCGGCGTTCGTTTTGCGCTCGGCGTTGGAGGAAGCTTCGACCATGTGACGGGACTGGCAAGGCGGGCGCCTCGATGGATGCAGCGAAGCGGGCTCGAATGGCTTTATCGACTGCTGCGCGAACCGCGACGTTTGTGGAGGCGATACTTGATCGGCAACCTGACCTTCGTGTGGCTGGTGCTTCGGCAGCGGATTCGTGGTCGCAACGATTAGAGATTCTTCGAGCGACAAGGCTTCATCAACCCAAGGCCTGCCGGATGATTAGGGCTCAGCGAGTTGAACGACGTCGGCTCGTTGGCGCACGGTGCTCAACCAGCGATCGATCTCGGTGTTGATCTTCTCCTGCTTGAGAAGCGCGCTGATATTGTCGCTCACTTTCTCGATGGGCGGCGGAACCTGACCGGCGGCGCGCACCTTAGCCACGAGCGTCTCTTCGTAGTACTTTTTGATCTCGGGCTCGGTGACGAACACAAACGAGCGAAAACGGAAGTCGACGAACCGGTCGATCAAGATTCGCTCGCGAATCAGATCGTCTATACGATCCGGAGTCAAGCCGACAGATTCGGCGCGGTCTCGAAACTCAGCTTCGGATTTGAAGTTCCTGATCAACTCCGCCCGCTTCTTGTCCACTTCGTCCTGAGTCAACTCGGCCGAAGGGACTCGCGCCGCTTCCTGAGCTACCAACCGCTGGTCCATCATTACTTCGAGCTTCTGTTTAAGCAGGTCCGAGCTGACCGGTCCGGCAGGGCTCGGCGCCTTCGGGTCGAGGGCGATGCTCCACAACAAGTCGGTTCTGGTGATCGGGTCGTCATTAACAAGCGCGAGGATCTGATCGACAAGCTTTTGCGCCGAGGCCACCGAGACAAAAAGCATGGACACAAAGACTGCAAGTGCCACGACGCCGAGGCGGGTTCGTCTGGTATTCTGCTGTTTCAACTCCATCATCACTATTTGAGCGGCGACGAGTTACCGCTCTCCAAATACCCGGCTCAGAACGTCGGACCGATCGTGAAGTGCAAGTGCGAGCCCTTCACGCCGGGCGGCTTGTTCCAGACCAGCACGCCATACTCCAGCCTCACCGGACCTATCGGCGTTTTGATCCTTATGCCGACGCCTACGCTTTCGGTCAGGTTCGAAAACTTCATATCGCGGACTCTGGCGAAGACATTGCCGGTGTCGGAGAACACGGTGCCAAGAAGCGGTCCAAACAACGGAAACCTCAACGTGTTATTCAACACCAGTACCGCGTTGCCTCCCAGCGGGCTCACAACGAGAGTGGGTTCTCCGTTCGAGTTAAGTATGATATCGCCGTTCGAGTCGCGCTTAGGAACGAATATGTGCGGACCGGCTTCTTCGAATCCAAAACCTCGAAGATCCAGCGCGCCGCCCGCAAAGAATCTTTCCGAGATCGGCAAACTCAGTCGTCCGCCAAACGGGACCGCCAATCCCAACCGTCCGGAAATAGAATAGACGGTGTCGCGAAAGCGGGAGATCGGATAGAACCGATTGTGTTCGATCAGAAACTTCACAAACTCTTCGTTGCCGCCCAGGAACGGCGAAGCAAAGTCAAAACTTCCAAGCGTCCGCGAGCCGGAGCTTGGATCAAATCGATTGTTGGTCCTGTCGAGCGCGAAGCGGGGTCCGATTCGGCCAAGCCGGATCGGGCGCGAGTTGCGCTCGATTTCTTCGAGGGTGAGCCCAAGACAGTCCGGACTTGGCTTCGGGCACGGAAGATCGAAGACGCTTACGCGTTCGAAGTTGTAGGCAAGGTACACGATGAAGTCAGGCGACAACCGGCGCTCGGCTTGTACCTGAGCGGTGTAACGATCACTGCGAAACGTCGTCTGCGCCAGCCGCCGCGCGAACACCGAAAACAGCACCGGATACCTCGTGCCGAACATACGAGGATTCTGAAATGACAAACTGCCGAACAGCTCGTTCTGGCTGACCCTGAGCTGCGCGCTGCCGGTGTACAGCTTGCCAAACATATTGGTCTGCGTCAGTTGGACGAGCCCCCGCACGCCGTTGAGGGCGGCGAGGCCTGGAACGGCGAGATTGCCCTTATTCGTTTGGTAACCGATGCCGGTGATGAGATCGTACCGCTTGGCTTCGAGCAGGTTGACGGTCACGTCTCGTTGCTCGACTCCATCGGGCGTTTCCCCGACCGGCTCTGAAGTGATCGCTACCGAGTTGAAGGCGGCGGTGTCGTAAAGCTGGCGCTCGGTCTCCTGCAGCTTGTCGGGCCGCAATTGGGCGCCCTTTTTGAAGTCGTAGAAGTCGCGCTCGAGCCTGCCGACGTCGGTCTTCGCAGTCCCCCGAGTGTTGATGACGCGTATTCGCGCGCGATTCCCCTCGGTGACGTTGAAGATCAGCCGCGCTCGCTCCTCACCGTCCGCGTTGCCAAGGTCAACGACTTCCGGCGCAACCTCGGCAGTCGCATACCCGCGCGTAGTATAAGCCGCCAATATCTGATCATTAGTTTTGTTTACGGCAGCTGCGGTCAGCGGATCGCGCGCCTTGACCGAGAGGTCTTCGGCTAGCTCGCTGCGACTCAGCACGTTGTTGCCACGCAACGCAACTTCGTCGATGAATGTCCGCGGTCCCTGCTGAACGTCGAACGTGATTATCAGTTTCTCGCCTTTCACCGAGACGCCGCGACGGGTATCGACGCGCGCCCGGCGATACCCAACCTCGCGCAGGCGTTTGGCAATCAGGTTCGAGTCCTGCCGGAGCATGTCATCGCTGGTGATTCCGCGCCCGAGCCCAAACAGCGGTATCGGCGAGGCAGTCTTGGACTTCATCTGCGTTTCGAGGTCGCGGTGGGGAAGCGCGTCAACGCCATGGATGTCGATGTTGCTCAGCTTGTAACGCGCGCCCGGATCGACTTTAAAGACAAGCTTGACCGATTGTTGGGACAGGTCGGGCGCATCGGGGCGGGTGACTTGCGCGAAGAAGTAGCCACGCTTCTGCGCATAGTCCTGCAATCGGCGTCGAGCCTCTTCCAGCGAGAACTCGTCGATGCCGCCTTGTTGATAGAACGGCAAGGTCTTCGTTCTGTCCTTGTCGCTGATCGTCAGGCCCTGAACCTCTACTTCCACTTTCGGTCCCGATTCAACGGTGATCGAAGCCGCAACCTTGTTGTTATCAAGGTCGGGCTCGACGTTGCTGGTTATCCGAACCGCAAGGTAGTTCTGTTTGAGATAAGCATCGCGTATGCGATCGATGGTTTCCCCGACTGCCGCCTGAGCGAAAGGCTGCCCTTCGACGATCGTCTTGGGGACCTTCGATAAGTCGACCTGTGTTCCCTTGACCTCCAGCTTATAACTCGAAACTCGTGCCTGCTCGCCCGGGGTTATCGTGTAAACCACTACCGCACGCGTGTTGCTGGCATCGAGCCTTACATCGGGTACGACCCGCGCCTGGTAGTACCCGCGCGCCGCATAATAAGCCGAGAGATCCCCGAGCCCGCGAGCGATCGCGCCCGCCGAAAGTCGACTCCCCGCGTCTAGCTGGTTGAGTCTCGCTCGCAACTCGGCTACGGGAAAAGTGGGAGTGCCCTCGAAGATCACGCTATCGATTCGGACCTGCGGCTTTATAACAAACCGAAGCGCAACTCCGTTCTTATCGTCGGGCACGCCTTCGACTCGCGCGCCCGAGATCAGCCCCGAGTGATAAAGACGAAGCAGCGAATCGTGAATCCTGACCGGCGAGTAGTCCTGACCCGCGGCGACGTCGAGCAAAGAGCGCATCTCCACGATGCCGCCGCCCGGCGCGCCTTCAATTACAACTTCAACGCTTGTCACTCGCCGTCCAAGGAACTCACCGATCTCGCTTGCGCGCGTGGAGGGCGAAAGCAGAAGCAAGAAACCGAATAGCAAAGCGCAACGCGCAAAGGGCGAAGAGCAAAGGGCAAAGCGCTCATCGCTCTTCGCTCTTTGCACTTTGCCCTTCGCCCTTTGCTCTTTGCCCTTTGCTCTTTGCACTTTGCTCTTTGCTTCAGAACTTTCGTCTCAACCGAACGTCGAAGCCGATCTCATCGCTTTCGTTCCGAAACCCAACCACCGATAACCGATTACTTATTCGATACTCGACCAGAACTACTCGCTCGATTCCCGATACGCCCGACGTCAGGTTCTGCGAATAAGTCACCGTCAGGTCCTTGGTGATGCGTTGGCCGATGGTTATCCTGGCAGTAGGATCGTTGCTGCGGCCCACAAGCAACGGGTCGATGGAGAATCGGCTCAACCCGAACAGGCGTTGCGTGCCTCGCTCGAGCTGCTCCGATAACGAGGCGGACAGTATGGACTGCGCCAGTCCCAATCCGTTCTGCGAGCTCGCCGCTATAGTCGATCGGTCTCCCGACACTGTTCCGGTCAGAATCAGCGAGACGATATCGGCTTCCGGCAATTCAGGCTCCGATCTCACGGTGGTCTGAAGCTTCGACGGCGCGCCGTTGAAGGCCGTTATGATGTGATATCCACGAATGTCGGCTTCAGCTTGAAGGTCTACAGTTGGCTCCGCGCCTCTCCTTGCCGGTATAGTTATCAGGCCGCGAGTCAGATCGTAACGCCCGTTACGAAACTCGAGTGTGCCCCTCGTCAAAAGGATCCGGCCTGAAGCGACGGGTTGGTCGAGCGACCCTCTAATATTCAAGAATGCGCTGCCCACCGCGTCGGCCAGGTTGTTCTTTATCAACAGCGTGTTGTCCGCAGTTATCCGCAGGTCAAGGGTCGTCTGAAGCGCCGAAGTTTCTCCCCTGCCTCCCGGCCCCGCATCCAGAAAGTCCGGAGTGAACGGCCCGCCGGTCGTGATCAGCTCTTCCAGCGTGAGATCTCGCGTATACGAAGCGCGACGCACTTCGATGTTGCCGCTCAGCACCTGCAGCTTGCGATTCCCCTGCAAGGTAAGCGAGGCGTCGACGACGGTCTGGGTGTCTCGCGGGTACTCGGCGGCGACCTCGTCGGCATCGATCTCGAGCCGCCATCGATCGGGCAAAAGGCCGGCCGATAGCGCAGCTCCGCCTCGGACTGAGAGCTTGCCTCCGCCCGGAGTCGCGGCGAGGAAGTTCTCGACCAACGCCTGATTCGAAGTGAAGCGAATCTGCCCGTTGCCATGCGCGGCTACAAGCGGGAAATTAACAACCCTTACCCCCACATCCTCGAGGTTGACCAGCCCCAGCAACTGAGGCGATTCCAGCGTGCCGACTATCGACGCGTGCAGACGCGCTACGCCAGTGGCAAATACAACATCCGTAAACGAGTTCAAAAAGCGGAGGTTTAGCGCGCCGTCTATGGTCAAGTTTGAACTTGGCGAGGCCTCGCGGGAGATACTGCCGCCAAGCGTAATGCTGGTGGCTTCGCCGGTGAACGTGACCTTCGAAAGGATTATCTCCTTTGGCGTAGCGGTCAGAACTACGTTCTCCTGGTTCTTGATCGTGTAGCGCTGTCCATTCGAGATCGCGCCGCCGACTTCCAGCTTGCTGAGATCGGCGATCGCTTGAATCTTATCCGTATCCTGAAGCGGTCCTGTAAGCTTAATGGTGCCCGACGCCTTGCCCTCGATCCCGGAGAGTTCCGGCGCCACCAGACCAAGATACGGACCGATGTCGGCGTCGGTGAACTCGATGCTGGCGTTGATCGGATAGTTCTTTCGGTCGCGCAGATCGATCGTCGCTTCGAGCGATCGCGGTTCGTTCAACAAAACACCCGTAGCTCGAAGCTTCACCACTCCGTTCTCGGTAACGGCGGTCAGTTTGGCGTCGCCGACATCGCGCCCGCCGATCCCTACGCTGTGGCCTTCGATCGTGGCGTTGAGGTTGGCTTCGGACCAGTCATCGCTGTTACCCCACTTGCCCTGGCCGCTTACGACCAGATCGGCCGTGCCGGTCAGACTCACATTCATCATGTCGGAAAGGCGCTCAGATACGACTGCCAAGTCTATGTTCTTGCCTTCGGCGTTTACTGAATAAGCGTACGTGTCGAGGTTGAAGCGACCCTGCCCGGAAATAGCGGTTTTGTCTCCGATGCGCATCCGCAGGTTCTGCACCACCAGTTCGCTGTTTGCAATTGTTACGTCTCCGGAGAGTTCAGGCACAGACGTTTTCTCCGTGTCTTTCCCTTCCTCGGAAGACGGAAGAATGAACTCGCCGGCGGTGATAGACACCTTGGCAGAACCCTCAATAGTTCGCGGGCCCGGCAAGCCCTTCAGGTCGATGGTGCCGCTGATCGCCCCCTGTCCAATAAAGTCGGACAGCTTTGGCTCGATCGCTCGAACTATCGTCGAAAGGTCGAAGCCCTGCACATTGGCCTTCACTGTCATGTTGTCTTTGACTTCAGCTCCCAGTGGCGCATTGATAGTGAAGTCAGCTCGCGACCCGTCTGATCGCGCGAGCGAGCCGTTGTTGATGCTCAGCAACGATGGAGAGTAGGAGATGTCGCCTTCGAAGGCCCCGGCCTCCTTCGAATTCAGCTCAATCCCCGCGAGCTTCAAGTGGCCGTCGACCTTCGGCTCGGACAGCGTGCCCTCGAGCCGGCCCTTGAATTCGCCGGCGCCGGTCAGGGCGATCTCGTACTGCTCCTTCACATCGTTGGGAATCACGCCGAACGCGTCGATCGTGCGCCATACTTCCGACATGTCGTCGGATCGAAATGAGACGTCCAGCGAAGCAGCGCCATCCCGGGTGATTGGTCCCGATGCAATCAGCTCGCTGTGCTGCGAGTGAATGATCGCGCGCTCGAGCCTGAAAGCTCCCGCACTTGCGGTGATGGCCACCTCCCCGGTAGCCGGCACTACCTCGTGTTCGGGCGTTGAAGGCGACACCGACGCATCGAACGCCGCCTCAACCCTTCCAGTAGCAGCTTTGAAGTTGAAGCCGGGAAATGACAGCTTCGCCGTTCCAGAAGCAACGCCGCGCACCTCCACGTCTTTCGCAGAGGCGAGCGTCGCCGCCTGTGCGAGATCCACGCTCTTGAAGTGAACGTCGACCTGCGATGAGCCTCCAGAAAAGGCGAGCGATGCTGACCCGGTGACCGCTCCGCCTAACGCCTGAGCGCCGAGCTGGGAGATGCTGACAATCTTCGGGTCAGCCGAAATCTGTCCGCGGATCCCGCCGACGTTGATCGCGCCGCTCTTGAGAGATGCAAGCGCAAGGGCTCCGGTCACGTCAAAGTCAAGCTCTTTGCCCTTCACGGTCACATCGGCGAGCGCGATCGAACCAATGGTCAGCCCTTTGCCGCTGACTCCGGACGACTTCACGTTCGCCTTACCTTTGTAATCACCGTCGCTGCCGTTGACATCGGTATTGATCCGAATGCCTGAGACGTTGAAACCTGCAACTGTAACCGCCTGCGAGTCCAGTGAGCCGGATGCGCGATAGTCGCGGCCGGTCCCCTGGATGTTCCCGGCAAAGGCGAGTTTCCCGTTCATCGGCGTCCGGGGCGTGAACACTCGCGCCACTTGCGCCAGGTCTCCCTCGGCCTGAACACTTGTGAATCGGTATTTGAAAGGATCGAAGCTTTCGACCTTGCCGTTGACTTTTATCCAACCAAGGTCGGACGTTATCTTGAACTGCGGATCTTCATTCACCGCGAGTATCTCTGCGTCATGGTCGGTAACGTTTGCCTGGATGTTCGCGGTGATGTCCTTTATTTCGCGGCCATCGACTGTCGCCGTGGCGCCGGTAAACCCAAACTCCAGTCGATGATTGAGCTTGTCTTCGATTGAGTCAGGCTTTAGAGGCACAAGGTGGGCCACCACATCGGCTACGTGCGCGCTGATGTCGTGCTCGCGGTCGACAAAAGTCACCTCGCCTTCCTTGACTTCGAAATTCGAGGTAAGAAAAACTATCGTCTTTTCTTTGACCTCTTCCTTGCTGGGAGGCGCGTGCAGCGACGCGAGATTGAAGCGGCCCTGCTCGTCGAACTCGAGCCAGAACTGCGGATGGGTGACTTCGACCTGAGTGATCTGGAATCTTTGGCGCAGGTAGGAGACCACGGAGAATTGAGCGGATAGGCTCTTTATCGCGCCGAACGGTTTTTCCCCATCGCCCGCGTAGAGCTTTATGTCCTCGAGCGTGACCCTGTAGCCGCGAAGATCCAGACTCGTCTTGCCAAGCTCGGCGCGAATACCGGCATCCGCGAAGGCCTCGATCACCTGCTCCTGAAGGTAGAGGTCAAGCCGGCCACTTCGGACATAGAAAGTGACCGAGACGGCAAGGAGTAACACGAGACTCAGAAAGATGATTGCGCCGATAAGAAGTTTTCT
>DATMCM010000668.1:0-11194 GCA_035558335.1 Blastocatellia bacterium
AGCTCATCCGATCCGACTTTGCCAACGTAGCGTGTGCGCATGCCCAGTCGCGCTAGAGCTACCATCGCGGTCGCCGACTGCCCTCCGGGTGCGACAGTATGGGAGAGTAGAGGGACCTTGCTGTTGAATTCCGGAAAGAAGGGAACGACTATCAGGTGATCGACAGCGTTCAACCCAAGCGCGACTGCATCGAAGGGTTTGCCGTCTGGTACCTTAATGCCAAACTGCATGGCAGTTGTCAGTCATCAGTTGTCAGTTGTCAGTGTTTAACTGTCAATTGCGCGCAGCTCATCGCGATACGGCAACCGACCACTGATCACTGACTACTGATCACTGCCTTTGTTGGCTGACTGCATTGTTGGTGAGCAGCTTGACTTCAACGCGGCGATTCCGCTCGCGACCTTCTAACGTTGAGTTGTCGGCGATGGGGCGACTGGTGCCAAACCCGAGCATCGACATGCGAAACAGCGGAACGTTGTGCCGCTCGGCCATGTAGCGCTTCACAGCTTCCGAGCGGGCCTGGCTCAATCGCTCATTCAAGTCGGGATTGCCTTCCGCCGAAGCGAAGCCCTGGATCTCCAGCAGGAATCCATTTCGGTCTCTGATCTGGCTGGCAAGTTCGTCAAGCGCGGCGCTCGCTTCGGGAAGCAGGTCCGCTTTGTTGGCGTTGAAGTTTACGGTGACGGTCTTCTGTACGGTGTACTTGTCCAGGTTTAACCTGAGATCGGTGACCGATTGCTCGACGCCCGTTACGCGAGTGTTGGCCTGTTCGGCCGACGAGGCTGCGCGGTCCGCTTGTTGTTGGGCTCGGTCGGCGCGCTGACGGACTTCTTCGACGTCCTTTCCAACTTTCGCTATGTCCTGAGTGTTCCGGCGCGAAGTCTCCTCGAGCTCTCCGGTTCTGTTTTCAAGCGGCGTAACCCGTTCATTCACGCGGTTCCGAACATACTTCTTTGTCGCGCACCCGCCACCCAGCATACACACGACCGCGACGCACATCGCAGCCATCGGCTTGAGCTTCATAAGGGCCTCCATCCTCCAAGTGATCCTGATGATTTCCTGCCAAGGTGTTGCTTATCGAGACTCAGCACGGGCTGAGGTTCGCAACGCTTTGCGATGATGACGTTTGCTGAAGAATCACCCGCTAAACTATACTTTCGGGGAGTCGAGTAGAATGAATACACGAAAAGTCTTCGGGGAGTCAAGAAGTTGATGAAGCACCTGGTGATCTGTCTTGCGGTGATCGCGCTGGCCGGCCCGGCGACCGCTCAAACCTGCAAGGCGCCGGAGCTAATCTGCAAGGCGGCTTCAAATCAGGATCGCTCGCTTTACTTTCGCGATCACTGCCGCTACGAGCAAAAGATTCGCGTCGAGCGCTTCAAAATGAAGGGCGGCGACGAGAAAATGGAGGAGGAGCGAGACACAACGGTCGTTGTCGAGCCTGCCAAAAAACCAGACAAGACCGGCGAGACTCCGGTGAACGTTCGCGTCACCTCCGATACCGACAAGAAGGGCAATCCAAAGAGCAAGATCAAAGAGGACGAGCCCACACTATTATCGTTTGGGGCGGTTTGGGACGTTGCATTTTTCCCGCTGCTGCCGGAACGAGTCGGTTTTTACGAGTATCAAGAAATAGTTGCCAGTCGCAAAAACGAGCGCTGGTTCCGATTCATTCCTAAGAATGATGTGACTGATCAGGCCCTGGCATCCGGCGTGGTCCAGCTAGACCCTGAAACCGGCGAGGTGCTGACGATCAAGATCGAAGGGCTTCACAACCTGGAAGTGCTGGACAAGGAAGCCAACAAGATGCGCCGGTTCAGCGCAACGATCGACTACAACCAGTTTGAAGGCACGCTGCGGATGCCGACGCTTGCGAGAGGAAGCGGCGAGTCTGGAATACGGCGCTTCGAGGGGAACTTCCGGTTTCAGTTCGAAGAAGGAAAGTACGTGCCGCTCTACAAGCTGGAATAGTTGCTTTGCGATTCGGGGGGCTGGTACTCGCCGTTTTGCCCTGACCCCGTGCGCTCATAATGTCTCTAGCAGAAAAACTTGCCAACCTTCCGACCCAGCCGGGCTGCTATATCTACCGCGACAAACGCAATAAGATCATCTACGTCGGCAAAGCGAAGAACATCCGCAACCGCGTCAGGAATTACTTTCAAGCCGAGCGAGCATACGACGTAAAAACCGGCGACCTTGTTGCTCGAATAGCCGATATCGAGTTGATCGTGACCGACAACGAGATTGAAGCGCTGGCGCTCGAAAGCAATCTGATCAAGAAGCACAAACCGATCTTTAACGTCCTCCTCAAAGACGACAAGCAATACCCTCACATAAAGATCACTGCTGAGCGCGCGCCCCGCGCCACGATCGCGCGCAAGATTCTGAAAGACGGCGCTCAATACTACGGGCCATTCCTTCCGATAGGGCTTGCCTGGAACACGCTCGATCTGATCAACAAGAACTTTCAGCTTCGAACTTGCACGATGGAGATCGATGGGAAGGCAGATCGACCGTGTCTTGAGTATCACATTAAGCGTTGCCTCGGGCCATGCGTAAGACAGCTCTGCACACTCGAGCAATACAACGAAGCGGTGCGCGACGTCGATCTCTTGCTTCAGGGAAAGACCTCAGACCTCGAGGCTGACTTAAAGCGCCGAATGCAGCAGGCTTCAGAGGAGCTTCTATTCGAAGCAGCCGCCAGGTATCGCGATCAGATCAAAACGATCCAGAAGCTGGGCGAGCAGCAGAAGATGATGGTTATTACTCGCGACGACATAGACATCTTCGGCTACTACCACGAAGGCCCTTTGTTGGCGCTGTCACTGTTCACGATGCGCGAGGGCAAAGTCGTTGGCAAGCGTGAGTTTTACTGGGAAGACATGAACGATGTGTTCGATCCTGCCTCGTTCATCGGGCCGGCGCTGAAGCAGTATTACACAGCTGGTGACTACGCGCCCGGCGAGGTCTACGTCCCGGTGGACTTCGAAGACCGGGACTTGCTGGAACAATATCTGACAGCGCAGCGCGGAGTGAAACGTGACTTGATTGATCTCGTCGAGAAGAATGCGCGGCTGAACTTCGACCAGCGGTTTCGCCTACAGCGTCCTGACATGCAGAAGGTATTGGACGAGCTTCGAGAGGCGCTGGAGTTGCCGGAAGTCCCCGACCGAATCGAGTCATTCGATATCTCGAATATCCAGGGCGCCGAGAACGTCGCATCAATGGTGGTTTGCGAGCACGGTGTGATGAAAAAGTCCGACTATCGCAAGTTCAAAGTGCGATCGGTTGAGGGCCAGGCCGACGACTTTCAATCTATGTATGAAGTTGTCGGGCGTAGATATTCAAGACTTCTCAAAGAAGAGAAGCCGCTCCCAAACCTGGTGTTGATCGATGGCGGCAAAGGCCAGCTGGCCGCCGCGGCTCGGGCGCTGCACGAGCTTGGGCTTGAAGCTCTTCCGACAGCTTCAATCGCCAAACGGGAGGAACTGCTGTTCGTAAAAGGCCGGGCGGAGCCCGTGCGGATCGACCATCACTCGCCGGTTCTTCACTTGATTCAAATGATTCGCGACGAGACGCATCGGTTTGCTGTGACCTACCACCGAAAACGGAGGACGATGCGCGATCTACGATCCGAGCTGACTTCGATCCCCGGTGTAGGCCACAAACTCAAAGCACGGCTGCTTCGACAGTTCGGGAGCTTGAAGCGCGTTTCTGAGGCAACTTTGGCGGAGTTGACCCCGTTTGTAGGTGAGCGTCAAGCGGAGCGCATCGTCGGGCACTTTGCTGGCCTTCGACGCGGCCAGGAAAACAGTTCAGCCGGTGCCTAGTGTGCTCATTCAAAGCCTCTACCTCTTTAGCGTTATTGATTTGGTTCCAAGGACAACGCCACAGCACTGCTCGCTCATCTCAGCCACGCAGCTCTAGTTAGCCTGCGAACTCACGAACCACTACACGTCGAGAGGAACACAGCCATGAAGAAGATAACAATTGCTTGCATAATTGCAGTGGCAATACTGTTCGCTGCGGGCGAGCCCGTATTAAACGCGCAAGCTGCCGCCAAGAAGCGGACTTGTAGCTGCAAACCTAGACTCCGGCACAAGGCCCATCGAGCCACGACAACCCTTTCTCAGAATGCCGCGAACGCCACTCTTGTCGGGCCAGTCTATGCAACTTACACGCTCGAGCGCAATCAGTATTTCCGGCTTCGAATGAACCAGACTTTGAACTCGGAGACCTCTCACGTCGGTGATCGATTTACTTCAACCGTGGTCACGCCGGTCTATGCTAGCGGGGTTGAGGTTGTCCCGGCCGGTTCCATTGTTCAAGGACACGTGGCTTCGGTGAAATCGGCACGTACACGCGGTCGTGAGGGTCAAATTGCGGTTGCGTTCGATTCTCTCGTACTTCCCGACGGAAGGAAAATGCAGCTCGAAGGTACGCTCACGGAACTTCAAGACGATCGCTCGGCTACGGTGGATTCTGAGAACGAAGTCAGTGGCCGCTCTTCCGATAAGAGAAATGTGGCATACATCGGCGGTGGTACCGCCGGAGGCGCGCTTCTGGGTGGTATCATCGGCGGCGGCAAGGGCGCAGGAATCGGTGCGGCCATAGGCGCCGGAGCTGGAGTCGCGGGAGTTTTGCTCACGAAGGGCAACGAAGCCGAGCTCAGAAGCGGAACTGAAGTCGGAATGACCACGATTCGGCCAATCACTTTTAGAGTGCGTTCGGATCGATGAGCGTAGCTCTAAGCCCTTCCTTCGCGTCAAAGTGAACCCGTGCCGCGCGTTCGCTCGATCGGTCGCGCGGCATAGTTGCGTCACCTGCCGATTGCCTGCACTCCTCGGGACTAATTACTTACATTCTGTGCCACTTCATTCCCCGCGAGGGTCGCGGCGCCATTACCGCTCTTGCTGAAATGGGTCCTCAAATTCCCGCTTCAGGTTAGAGCAGGTTTTGGCACGACCGTTGCCGTTCTCTAGTTCGCTTGGAACCGAAGTTCTTGCCCCCTCGCAAGAAATAACCTCATTTCCCCTTAGGATAACGGCAATGATTCATCGTTCGCAGAACTATCTGTTCGCCCTGTGTCTGCTGCTCTTGGGCGGATTCCAAACCTCTCTAGCATCGACCGCCGTCGTGCCTCGTGATGACGAGATGGTCGTCGAATCGCGTGCGATCGTGACCGGCAAGGTGATAGACATTTCTACCGAGCTCGATGCCTCGAAAGGAGTAGTTTTTACCTACGTTCGACTAAGTGTCGCAAGCGTGCTAAAGGGACGAGTGTCGGAATCCGAGTTGGTCCTGAAAGAACTTGGGGGTGAGACAGCCGAGCTGGGAACGATGATCTTTGGTATGCCGAAGTTCGAAGCGGGTCAGGAGGTTTTCCTCTATCTCAGCACATGGCCGGACGGTTCTCTCAGAGTTCACCAGGGTTTTCTAGGCAAGTTTAATATTACTCGCAACAGCACGACTGGACGGTCAGAAATTGCACGTCAAATTGAGGGCTCGAGCGTTGAGATGATGGCGAGTTCAGTAAGCGGAGCGAGCGACCGGAGTGATCTCGAAGCGTACAACGCAAGGATTAGCAGCCTGGTTGAAGAGAACAGCCAGACCTCAAAGCGTTTCGAGCGAAAGTATTACTCGGACGTTCCAGTCCTTGCCGTTCCTCCAGGCTTTGATAAGGGCCGTGAGTTCGGAAAGATCGGACCGACATGGGCTTTGCTCAATCCTACGCGTCCGTTGCGGTGGTTTGAGCCTGACGGTAATGGTCAAGTTGTGTTCTATGTGAACCCACAGGGCGCACCCGACTGGGACTATCAAGAAGACATCAGACAAGCATTGAATGCGTGGTCAAGCGCCGCGGGGGTCAAGATAAAACTGGTCCTCGATGGCACAACAAGTGGCTGCGGAGCCTCGACGGCCGATGGAAAGAACACAATCTCGTTCAACAACTGCGATGGCTACTTTGCGCCGTCGGCAGGATGCTCTGGGATTCTGGCCGTTGGCGGCATAATCAAATACTCTCCATCAGACACCAAGACCGTCAGCGGAATGACGTTCTACCGGGGCATCGAGGCGAATGTCTCTTTCAATCCCTCCGCACTTTGCAATTTTACAAATCGGTGCCGGTTTCAGGAGTCGTTGACCCACGAATTGGGTCATGCACTAGGGCTTGGGCACTCTTCGGATACCACAGCGACGATGAACGCGTATGCGCATTTTGACGGCCGATGCGCGTCTGTGAACGGCGACGACAATGCTGGCATATCTCTGGTCTATCCCGGCGCTTCATCTGGCGGCGGGCTCAGCATCAAAACGGCTCCGGATCTTGGGTTGACAAAACTAGACCGCTCGTACGCGGTTGTGCTTGAAGCAGCAGGTGGCACCGGCAGCTACAGGTGGACTGTTGTGGGCGGACAGGTGCCGCCCGGGTTGCTGGTTTCTCAAAGCGGGTTCACATACGGCAATCCCACCACGGCGGGATCGTATACCTTTTTCGCGCAGGTTCAGGACGCCTCGAACAGCACCGCGCAAAGGACCTTTTCTTTGCAGGTGCAGCCGCCCAATCCCCCGCCTTCAATCCTGGCTGTTGAGTATAGGAACAAAAAAGTGTTCGTCTTCGGAACCAACTTCGACAGTGACGCCAAGATGTGGATTGACGGTGGGCCCGTCAAGACCTCGTTTGATGGGTCGGCAGTTATGACGAAGAAGAAAGCTAAACTTCTGCCCGGCGTCCACGTCGTTTGCGTAGTCAACACGGACGGCAACCGTACAAATGACGTCTCATTCGTCGTCGAATAAACGGCAAATTCGCCGATTCCTAACTCCAGCTATTAGAAAGAAAGTCGAGACCCCTTCCTGCGGGCAACGCAAGGAGGGGTGTCGAGCATTCTAATTGATAGGCAGCGACCCGATAAATAACGCTGGTAGAATCGTCCTTTCGAGGCAGTCCGACACTCGGGTCGCTGCCATCATTCACTTTCGCACCAAGCTCGGATCAATCCTCAGTCTGATGCGAATCTCCTTGGCCCGCCTGCTAGGCACTACCAGAAAATGAACGTCCGCCGTCCCACCACGCGAAACCCTTTATCAAGCACCCGCGCAATTGCTAGCGGGTAGATGCAATGCTCTTGCTCCAGGATCCGCGCGGACAGCGTCTCAACAGTGTCATCTTCTCGAATCTCAACGGCGCGCTGCATAACAATCGGGCCGTGGTCAAGATCTTCGTCCACCAGGTGCACAGTACAACCACTGACTTTGACTCCGTGCTCGATCGCCTGCCGCGGGGCATCCAGGCCGGGGAAGGCTGGTAGCAAAGAAGGATGGACGTTCAAGATGCGATGGTGAAATGAGCGGACAAAGAACGGGCTTATCAATCGCATGTATCCAGCCAGACATACGACCGTGACTTGGCGCTGCTGGAACTCCGCGACCAGCTCGCGGTCGTGCTCTTCACGAGTTCGACCCTTATGACTGATGAACAGCGCTTCGACCCCGCGCTCCCTGGCTTTCAAGAGGCCAGGAGCAGACTCGATGTTGCTGATCACCACTGATACTTCCGCGTCGAGCCGCCGTTCGCGAATGGCGTCGAGGATCGCAACCATGTTGGACCCGCGGCCCGAAATCAGGATCCCGATTCTTTGCGTTGCCATTCCGACGCGAAAATAACCCAATGTATACCAGTGCGCAAGATGGCCGTGGGCTGGTGCGTTTTGAATCTTCCGCGCTCAAAAAAAAGAGCGCACCTGTCAGGACCGACCGGTGCGCAAAGCGCGAGAACACCTTCTACCCATTGGAAGATCAGAGAGAGCAGTCAAACGTTGCTGATCCGACTACGTCGCCACTCGTCTTTTCAGCTAACGAAATCATCGCGTAGAGAATAGCAGACTGATTGTTCCAGGCAAATGGAACAATTGAATGGATATGAAGAAACCGTTCCAGCGGTGCCAAAGTCAATCGGCTCGCGATATCCGCCCGTCAAAAAGCATAACCGCTTCCAGTGCCCCAAGCGATTCATCCGAGAGCATGCGCTCGAGTTTGAGCTCCTTAACATGGGATGGTACGAGCCTTCGAATCCGCTGATCGCAGATCGGCGAGATATAGACCGAGCGCGCCACTGCAAGCCCGGCCCGCACTCCGGCAAGGTCATCGCCATCGACTGCAGATATGCGATCCAGAACGGAGAGTGAGAATCCCAGCTTTGTAAGGTTGTTAAGAAACGGAGGAACGAAATCAGAGTTGGACACAATCATCAAGACTCGACCGCGCCGGGCCGCGGCTACAAGCTCGGGCAGAAACGCGGCATTGAGCCGAAGCTTGAGTATCTTTCTTCCATAACGTCCGGCGACTCTCTTTACGTCGTTGAAGTGATAATCCGTGGTGACGAAGTAATCCGTGCGAGACAGCGACTTCACCTCCCGTCGGTCGGGGTGCTCCAGGTGCTCGAGCAGCATCGGAACGACCTGAACCCGCAACCGGCTCGTAATCTCGTGAGCGAAAACATTGACCTGTTCCTCATTACATTCGATGACGGTGACTTGCAATGACTCGAACCGCGATCGCTCGACGAAGTTCTCCACGAGCCGGTGGTACTCGCGCGGTTCAAGCTTAAGCTGGCTCGCGGCGGCCAGGCTTGACTGGATCAAATCCAGGATTGAGCGGCAGTAGTCCTGATCCAGGTCGGCATTGTCTATATCCGCGACGTAAGCACCCGAGCCAACGCGAAGCTCTATGTAGCCTTCGTCCTTCAAGCGCTGATAGATCGAGAACGCCGTCTTTATGTTTATGCCATTGCGTTGGGAGACTTGCCGTACGCTTGGCAGCCTGTCGCCCGCTCGCAGGGTGCCTACGTGTAGGGCGGTGATTAACTGCTCGCGCGCCTGCCCGACCAACGCGCTTTTTCGATTCTTGTCCAGGAGGAAGTGCATTCCCGCGCCTCGAAGCCACCGTACCTATCCGGTCAAGATCGAAGCTGCAAGCAACGGGATCATGATCTCGTGATGGCCAGTGAACGAGAACCCTCGGCCGCTGCCTGCGACCGGACGGCGGACAACGTTGGTTAACGGACGATAATGCTGGATGAAGTCGAAGTTGGCGGTTGAGAAAGCCTGAAGATCGAATCCCAGATTGCGAACAACCGTCACCGCTTTTAGAAAGACTTCTGGCAACAAGACCGCGGAGCCGAGATTCAAGTAGACGCCGCCATCGTCCAGTTGGCGCACAATCGAGCACAGCAACCGGAAATCTTGCAGCGTGGTCTGTCCTAGGGCCGCGCCGTCCGCACTCGGATGGATGTGCACTATGTCGGTGCCGATCGCGACATGAACAGTCACCGGAACACTGGCCGCGTGCGCACTTCGAACCAGCGATTCAGCTGCGTAGGCGGGATTCATCGCGTCGAGCCGCCTCCCTAATGCTTCACCCAATCCGATTTGATCGCGCGCGCCTTCCGTGGTGGCTTCGTTGATTATCCGGCCAGTTTCTTCCGCCATTCCGAAGCCCCCCTCGCCCAGCGTTGCGTCTACGTCTTCGGAAGTCGCGCCCACGAGCGCGATCTCGAAGTCGTGGATCATCGCCGATCCATTCATCGCAAAAGCGGTTACGTATCCGCGGTTCATCAGATCAATCAACACCGGGGCGAGACCCGTCTTGATCACGTGACCGCCAAGGCCCACGACGATAGCGCGCCGCTTCGCTCTCGCTTCCCTGATAAGTTGAGCAAGCTCACCCAACTCGCGCGCCGCCAAAATCTTCGGGAGACCACCTAGGAATTCCTTTAGCGAAGCGGCAGCCTCAACTGGGCGCGCCAGATCTTCAATCGTCACTTTGCTCGGCCGGGTCGCGAGCGCGTACGTGGTGATTCCACTCAGGTTCAGTGGCTCGATCTTATATCGCGACATACTTATCGGACTACCTTCGAATGAGCGACGACGTCTTCGTCGAGCAGTCTTCACCGCCCATTCGCGGATTCACTTAGGGAAGAGAGTCTCTTCGACCAACTCGCACAGAATGTGTGCGATCGTTATGTGAGTTTCCTGAATGCGTTGCGTCGACATCGCTCGGACGATTAGCGCAAGGTCAACGGCGCTTGCAAGCCTGCCTCCCGCGCCCCCCGTAAGCCCGATCGTTTTAATGCGAAGCTCCCGAGCGGCTTCGACGGCGCGAAGCACATTCGCTGAATTCCCGCTGGTCGAGATGGCCAATGCCACATCACCCGCACGACCAAGCGCTCGCAACTGCCGCTCGAACAACTCGTCAAACGTCGAATCGTTTCCGATGGACGTAAGGATCGATGTGTCGGTCGTCAAAGCGATCGCCGCAATTGGAGGGCGGTCGTAGTTCAGCCGGTTTACAAGCTCGGCGGCGATGTGCTGAGCATCCGCCGCCGAGCCTCCGTTTCCAAAGACCAGGACTTTGCCGCCCTCTCGAAAGGTAGCGATCAGGAGCTCCGCCGCACGCGCGACCTCGTTCGAATGCGACTCGAAAAACGCTCGCTTTGTGTCTATGCTCTCGCGGGCAATCTGCTGAATACGTTGGATCATTCGGCCGCGTTAGTCTATTGACTGAGCATCAAAAAAACAAGGTGGACTGAGACGCGTGGACTGAGACGCGATGCGCCAACTGTGAGCTTGACTTCAGACCCGGTTCTGATAGCATCGCGTAACTTGCTGAGAATCGCGTTGGCCCATCACAGGTGAGACCATGAGCGAAGGCATCGCGCGTGAAGGATGGAGCAATTGCATCGGCAACCAACAAGCCTTCCCCTTGCGGATCCTTCACCCGACAACGCTTCAAGAGGTCATCGAGATTATCCAGCGCGCCGAGCGCGAGAATCACAGGGTCAGAGCCGTCGGTTCGGGCCACTCGTTCTCCGATGTCGCGCTTACCGATGACTTTCTGATCGATACACACGGATTGAAGAGGGTGTTACCACTCAACGTCGAATCGCTCAAAACAGGAGAAAAAGAATCGAAGCTTGTCGAAACCGAGTGCGGCATCCGCATCATCGATCTCAATGCAGCGTTGGACAAGATGGGTCTCGCGCTCAAGAACGCAGGCGCGCACACAGCGCAAACTATCGTCGGCGCGCTGTCAACATCTACTCACGGCTCCGGAATCACTCTCGGCTCTCTGGCCAGCTTCGTGAAGTCCATCGTGGTTGTTGCCAGCGAAGGCAAGGTCTACCGAATCGAGC
>DATMCM010000669.1:0-5569 GCA_035558335.1 Blastocatellia bacterium
CTGTCGGTCCTGCGAATGTCCTCGGGATTGCCCGAGAGCGCGACCCAGCGAAATGGTCCCCGGCCTTCGCAGAATAACGGGCGTATGTACTCCGGCACGAATCCGGGTATCTCGAAAGCGTCTTCGACTCCAGCGTCTTTAGCTTGAGTGCGAAGGTTGTTGCCGTAGTCAAAAGTCACCGCGCCTTTCCGCTTCAGATCGAGCATCGCGCGGACGTGCACGCCCATTGCTTGCTTCGCGCGACGGATGTATTCGTCAGGATGTTCTTGCCTGAGCAGCGCAGCCTCGGCGAGGCTCATTCCGTTCGGCACGTAACCGTTGAGCGCATCGTGAGCGCTTGTCTGATCGGTCAACAAGTCGGGCACTATGTCTCGCCGCGCAAGTTCGGGCAGCAAGTCGGCGCAATTACCGACAAGCCCCACTGAAAGCGCTTCGCCTTTCGACCGCGCCTCTTCGATCATGCGGAGCGCTTCATCCAGACTCGAAGCCTGTCGATCGCAGTAGCCCGTGCTCAGCCGTTTTGCGATTCGCTCGGGATCGACGTCTATCCCGAGGAAACACGCGCCGTTGAGCGTCGCCGCAAGCGGTTGAGCTCCGCCCATCCCTCCCATCCCTCCCGACACGACGAGCTTGCCTTCCAACGACCCCCCAAAGTGTTTGTTCGCCGCAGCCGCGAACGTCTCGAACGTGCCTTGAACGATTCCCTGGCTGCCGATGTAGATCCACGAACCTGCAGTCATCTGACCGTACATAGTCAGACCCATCTGTTCGAGCCGGTGAAACTCGTCCCAGTTGGACCAGTGTCCGACAAGGTTCGAGTTCGCGATAAGAACTCTCGGTGCGTACTCGTGAGTTCGAAACACGCCGACCGGCTTGCCCGATTGAACCAGAAGCGTCTCGTCGTTTTCCAACTCACGAAGTGACTTCACGATTGCTTCAAACGAGGCCCAATCGCGAGCGGCTCGGCCCGTTCCGCCGTAGACAATGAGCTGATCGGGTTTCTCGGCAACCTCAGGGTCGAGGTTATTCATCAGCATGCGCAGCGCAGCTTCTTGATGCCATCCCTTGCAACTGATCGCCGAGCCTCGCGGCGCTTGTACTTTTCTCGGTTGGTTCATTCTCTCAGTTACCTTGTCGAGCCTGATTCTCGACCCATTGAACATCTTAAATTGATTAGGAGCTAAGACACGTTTTGCGAGATTCTAACACACGGATATTTAAGCAGGCGACTTTGGCCGGAAATGACCCGGCCGGGTTATTGATTCTTCGAAAATTAAGTAGTATCTTTTGCGCTGCCTGAGCGTTTAATTGATGGAGCGAGGTAAACGGGAGCCCATTCCCGCTCGCTCCGACACGAGCAGAAGAGGTGATCAATGGTTAAGACCGGGACACAGGTCCAGGACTCCCGAATGTTTTCCTATGTGCTTATGGCGCTCGCGATGTCAGGCTACGACGCGGTTGCTACGATGCAGCACATCGGGCGCGGGGTCGCGTTAGAGGGCAATCCGCTTATGGATTCGCTGATCCAGCGCAACGCGATTCTTTTCTTCCTTGTCAAGATGACGGCGACCGCCCTCGGGCTGATGATCTGCTACAGCAATTCGCATCTTCGAACCGCGCGACTTGGGATCAGGGTTGTTTTCGCCCTCTACTCGGTCGTCTGCGTTTATCACGTTCTAATAGTCTTCCTGGGATGATGTCATAGTGGCGGGTTGCGCCCGCGCTCTATCTGTCCGTTCAATCCTCACCCAATTCGCGCACAAGCGGAACGAGCGACTCGATGTATCCGGAAAGCGGGGCGTCGCGTTCGAGAGCCGGGACCAGTTCGCGTACGCGTGAATGAACCGCGGCCAGCCGCGGGCCAGGTTTGAGTGGTTTCAGAAACTCGAGCCCCTGTGCCGCGCACATCAACTCGATAGCAAGAATCATCTCGACGTTCTTCACCACGTGCGCGAACTTGAGCGCCGAAGTCATTCCCATGCTCACGTGGTCTTCCTTGTTGGCCGAAGTCGGCAGGTTTGTCACCGAAGCCGGATGAGCCAGCACGTTGTTCTCCGCGATCAGCGAAACCGCCGCGACCTGTGCGATCATCATCCCTGAGTTCATGCCAGGATCAGAAGCAAGAAACGCCGGCAGCCCGGAAAGATCCGGATTCACCAATCGTTCAACGCGGCGTTCCGAAATCGTGCCCAGGTCCGCCATCGCCACCGCCGCGTAGTCCAGCGCAAGCGCCAGCGGCTCGCCGTGAAAGTTTCCGCCGGACAGAATCTCCCCCGCGTCGGCGAATATGAGCGGATTATCGGTCGCACTGTTGATTTCGATCTCGAGTATCCCTCGCGCATGCGCAAGCGCGTCCCGAACCGCGCCGTGAACCTGCGGCATACAACGCAGCGAGTACGCATCCTGAACGCGCGGATCGACAGCGTGGTCGCGGTGGGACTCGCGAATTTCACTTCCCTCGATCAACTCGCGCAGACGGCGCGCGCTCTTCATCTGGCCGAGATGAGGACGCACCGCTTGAATTTTGTGATCGAAAGCGGCAGGTGTGCCTTTCAAGGCTTCAAGCGACATCGCCCCTGTCACATCGACTGCGTTCGCCAGCCGGTCGGCGGCTATCAACGCAAGCCCGCCGACGGCGGTCATCGCCTGGGTACCGTTCAGCAAGGCCAGTCCCTCCTTCGCCTCCAGCACGACCGGCTCGATTGCCGCGCGTCGCATCGCCTCGCCTCCCGGGATTCGCACGCCTCGATAAATCGCTTCGCCCTCGCCGATAACCACTTGAGCGAGGTGGGCCAGCGGAGCAAGATCGCCTGACGCTCCGACCGATCCTCGTGACGGAATCACCGGGTGGACGCCTGCGTTTAACATTGCGATCAACGTCTCAACGACGGCGATACGGCAACCCGAGTATCCCTTTGCCAGCACGTTGGCGCGCTGGAGCATCATCGCTCGGACCACTCCTTCAGACAGGGGCTCGCCAACGCCGCACGAGTGAGAACGCACCAGGTTTACTTGTAGCTCGCGAAGCTTGTCTTGCGGAATCATTACGTCGGAAAGGGCGCCAAAGCCGGTGTTCACCCCGTAAACGACCTCGCCTCGCGCAAGAATTGTCTCCACGAACTGGCGCGCCTGCTCGATGCGCCCGCGACCCGAGTCCGCAAGCGCAACCACGACGCCGTTCGCGACCTTCGCGGTCTGATCCAGGGTTAGTGAGCCTCCGTCGATCAATATGATTGGTTCATTTGACATGTGTGTTTAGTTCGACTGTGAATGAAGCAAGAGGGTATTTTACAGCTGGACTGAAGTCAAACGCAGCGAAGTTCAACCCGGCAGATAAGGTCATTCGGGCAGCGGCGCGACTTCAGACTGTCGAAGGGACGGTCGCCTCAAGTCCGAACTAAGAGGGAGAAATCAATTAGTGCTTGAACTGAACGGCTATCGTATAATAGCTTTGACTTTGGACCCGGAACCCGGCAAATCAACCGACAGTACGAAGCAGGGCCGAAACGCGGCTCTGAGCCTGCTAAACGTAATGTGGCCGAGGCGGAGAAAAGACAAGAGTGAGCTTTTGATGGCGGCGGCGACCCAGTCAGTGGTGATGGCTATGGGCATCGGCGATCTCAATGATTGCTGGCGGCTCGACCAGCGCTGTTTTTCGGACGGCGAAGCCTACGATCGCGAGACGATCCGCTACTTGCTCTCACACACTCAGTCAGTTTGCTACAAGGCGGTGTCGCCTTCACACGAAATGATCGCGTTTGTAGTCGGAATGATCGAGCCAGACGGAACCGGCCACGTGGTTGCGCTGGGAGTAGCGCCGAGCTATCGAAGAGCCGGGTTCGGCCGCCGCTTGATGCACTTCGTCGAAAGAGGCTTCTTCGACCGTGGGGTGACCAACGTTCGTTTGGAGGTTCGCACCACGAACGATGTCGCACAGAAGCTCTATCTAAAGCTTGGCTACAAGATAGTCCGCCGGATGCCGCGCTACTACACCAGCGGCGACGACGGGTACTTGATGGTCAAGACTCTAAGTTAGCATTTCCCGCTTTAATCGTAAGGTCTTGGATATTCGATCCCGGTGGGGCGTCGAATTCTCGCGCCGCCAATCCCTACCAACGTCGAGTGATTGCGCGACGGCGTCGGCGGCAGTACACGCGCCGCCCGATGAATCCCTTTATCAATTCACAACACAAGGACCCACTGGTTGTCACTACCTGTTTCAACCAGCATAATTCCGGAATGAGCTTAACCGTCCGCGAGGCGCTATCGCTTCACGTCTTGAAAGACGCGACCTTGGTAGCCGGCCATCGCGGCCTTGATAATCCGATCCGCTGGACTCACATCATCGACTACCCGGACGTAGCCGACTGGGTCAAGGGTGGAGAGGTTCTCATCACGACGGGTCGCGGCATTCAGGATGACACCCAAGCCCAGGTCAAGTACATGACCGAAGCCGTCCAGAAGAAGGTCGCGGCGGTATTCATCACCAAGCAGGAGTACTTGCCACACACCACGCCCGAAATGCGTACCATTGCCGATCAACACGACTTGCCGTTAGTCGAGCTGCTGCCGACGACCGCGTTCGTCGAAGTCACCGAAGCAATCCTCAGACGCCTGGCGGTGCGGTCACTCGATGCCGAGCGGGACTATTTGATCGACGCGCTACTCGCCGGCAACCTGCCTGTAAGCGCCGAATCCACCGCGCGTCTCGGCGAGCTTGGGTTAGATTCAGAACGGCCTCACGCGCTGATGCTTGTGCAATGCACCGGGTACCCGGTCGATCAGCAATTGAGCGAAGATGAAAACCGCCATCTTATGAGCGCGCTCAATCACGCTCCCCGACGAGCTGTATTGATTGTTAGACCGAGTTGGGTCATTGCCATCTTCCCGCTCGGTCTGCGCGAGGACTCGTCAGTGCCGTTTGCTCACTCTCTCGATCGCCTGTTGGCGGAAACCGAGCTGGCGCGGATTCGAATAGGAGTCGGTCGGTTGGCAAGAAGGCTTTCGGATTTCCCGATCAGTTATCGCGAAGCCCGTGAGGCCCTGTTCATTGCAAGCATCAGCGGCGACACCCGCCCGGTGTCGCATTTCAATGACCTCGGCGTGTGGAGGTTACTGCTGCGCGTGGAAGACCAAACGGAACTCGAGAGACTCGCACACTATTACCTTAGCGCACTGACCAACCACGATCGCGATCAACAGACGAGCTGGCTGAGAACGCTCGAGACTTTCCTCGACCAGAATGGAAACCTTCGAGCCACGGCCCGCGCGCTCGAATTACATCGCAACACCGTCACCTATCAGGTCGAGAACATTGGCAAGCTCTTAGGTCAAGACTTGAACAACCCGGAGGTCCGGCTCAACCTTCAACTCGCGCTCCGAGCCCGCAGGCTTCTGCATGCCCGCAACACCAGCTCCAAATGAATGTCGAGTGCTCGATATGAGTCGTGAGACATACGCGGCTGAGTGTTCGCGCCATTCACCGTACTGCTCAAACCGTTGTGCTCCTGGCACAAAAATTGGGGTCGGCGCTGGGTTTATCGACCGTTGTAGGCATCCCTCGGTTGGC
>DATMCM010000670.1:0-6918 GCA_035558335.1 Blastocatellia bacterium
TTATAACCGCAACGGCGGCGAATCCCGGCTTGTTCAACAGCATTCGAAGACCGTATCGCAAGTCTTGAAGCAGAGTCTGCATCGTCCCTCCTGAAGCGAGCGAAGTCGACATTCCGGCCCAACATTGGCGGTCAACAAGCCGGTATATGCGCGGTTTTTCCCTGGTACTGCGAGTGACTTACCAACTGGCGTGCCAGCAGAGTTGAAGCGGGGTTGAGGTTTTAGGCAGGGATCAGCAGGCCGGCAAGGGAGCCTCACGGCCCAATTAACTCTTCGTGTAATTGACTTTGACCAGACTGGACTGTCGGATGGCGACAATCTCGAAGAGCGGGGCCACAAGGAATCCGCAATCCGCAACCCGCAATCCGGCAATCGTCTGTGTCCGTCTACAGGAATGAGTTTCCCAGAATCGCGCAGGCGACGAATAGACCGGCAAGCCCCAACAAATGCGGCCCGGATCTTCTTCGCGCGACGCACGTCCGCCACTCCGAAGAATGGTTTGTGCTTGCTTGCGCTTATCCTCGCAGTCGTTCGGAGCGTGGTGCAGCGCTCTTATTCCGATGTCTGGATTCGGAATGCTATAATGTGCCCGTGAGATCGTGGGCTCGCACAAGGAGTCTCATGAACACAACGGTTAATCCTGAGATCGCCGCCTTGCGAGACAAGGTAGAAGAGCACGGCAGGGAACTCGCCGAAATGCGCGGGAGCGTTCACCAACTTGATAAGATCATCGGCGCAACAGTTCGGCAGTCCATCTGGCAACTCATTGGACTGATCGTTAGCCTCTGCTTAGCTATCGCTGGCGGGCTGGCTTACCAGACAAATGTGATAGACAAGCGTTTCGAGCAGATCGAAAACCGCATCGAGCAATCCGAGAAGAACATGAGCGCGCGGTTCGAGCAGATCGAAAACCGCATCGAGCAATCTGAGAAGCACATGACCGCGCGCTTCGAGGACCTAAAACAAGAAGTTCGTGCTCAACGCAAGTAATCTGCGAAGGTTTCGACGGCCAACCGTCGCTCCCTGTAGCGACGGTTGACCCAAAGCCCAACCGATGAATTCAGAGAGTCCGCCCGGGTAGTCAACGACTGCTCTCGCGACCCGCAGTTCTCATAAACTTCTCATCTGATTATCACCCTGGTCGTTAAACTTTTCCGTATAGTACAAGTGTCAGCGATTCCACAGGATGAGGCCCGAAAAGGGTTGAGCGCCTGGACAGTGGCTGGCGATCAGAATCTAGCGAGAGGAGACAAACACATGCCGTTGGTAAACGTTAAAGTGATCGAGGGTGTTTTCACGGACCCGCAAAAGCGCGATATGGTCAAGAAGCTGACCGAAGCAATGGTCGAGATCGAAGGCGAGAACATGCGGCCAGTCACCTGGGTAGTAGTGGAAGAAGTCAGAAGCGGGGACTGGGGTATCGGCGGAACGCCACTCACAACCGAGGATGTCAAAGCCCTGGCAGCGGGCAAAGCCGGCAAGTAATCGGTTCGCGGTTGGCCTGGTGGTGTCCGGATCTCGATTCTCAGCGTGGTCTCCGCGTCTCGGTTCGCTTCCGCAGTTAGACAGGATTTCGAGGTTGACTAACCGCTGAGGCGCTGAGGCGCAGAGGTTACGCAAAGAAAGCATTCGAATTTAGGGCACCACCACCAATTTGGTTTGATTGAGTGATATCGTTGCCACCAGTATACTGGGACGCAGTTTCAACCAAAGGACGGCAACGATGACTATGACTCGCCGGGTCAAGGACATACTGGCCGAGCGCGCCAGCGAAACATTTGTCGGCCGGACGAAGGAGTTAAAGACTCTCAGCGGCATGTTTGGCGACGGTCCACGGGTGATGTTCGTCTACGGCATTGCCGGCATCGGCAAGTCGACTCTTCTAGACGTGTTCGCCAAAAAAGCGCGGGAGCGCGGCAGCTCCGTAGTTAGTTTGGACTGCCGAGCGATCGAACCCACCGAGCGAGGATTCCTTCAGGAGCTTTGCAAAGCGGTCGACTGCGAGATTGTCACTCCCGAAGCCGTCACTGAACGCCTTGCATCGCTTGGAGCCCAGGTTCTCTTGACGCTGGACAACTATGAAGTGTTTCGCCTTATGGATACCTGGTTGCGGCGTGTGTTTGTGCCGCTGCTTGCGCCCCAGGTGCGCGTCGTTTTCGCCGGTCGCGATCGGCCGACGACAGCGTGGTTCGTGACGCCAGGCTGGCAGGGGCTGTTGGACGCGCTCGAACTTGGTCCGCTCGAAGAACCCGAAGCCATAGATTTGCTCGAGCGGTCGGGAGGGGCGCGGGAGGGAGCGCGGCAGATCAACCGGTTCGCCAGGGGACACCCGCTTGCCCTCAAGCTCGCTGCGACGGTCACTATGGATAGGCGGAGTACTGAGGAGGCAAACACAGCTCCAGGGTTTCACCGCGTTGTCGAGGAACTCACGCGACTATACCTGGCAGACGTACGCGATCCACTTACCAGGACGGCGCTCGATGCCGCTTCGGTGGTCAGGCGTACCACGCTCTCGCTGTTGGAGGCGATGATCTCGCGCGAGGCTCGGGATGCATTCGAGCAACTCCGATTGCTGCCGTTCGTCGAAGCGGAGCGGGACGGTCTGCGTCTACATGATCTGGTGCACCAGACGATTTCCAGTTCGCTTCGAGCGTCAGATCCGAACCGCTATCAGGAGTATAGGCGCGCGGCGTGGCAACAACTGAGCACTGAGGCACGGAAGACCGGGCACCACGATCTGTGGAGGTACACAGCCGATCTTCTCTACTTGATAGAGAATCCGATTGTTCGCGAAGCATTTTTTCCAAGCGCAGCCCGGCAATACATAGTCGAGCCATTTCGTCCGGAAGACGGTCCTACAGTGCGAGAGATCACGCGCCTGCACGAATCTCCCTCTGCCGCAAATCTGATTGATCTCTGGCTGAAGAGCATCCCGGAGGCCTTTCATGTCGCTCGCGACGAGCACGGAACAGTCGCTGGTTTCTACGTCATGTTCGAGGCTGCGGAGGCCGAGTCCAGGGCGATAGACGATCGGATTGTCGAGGATTGGCAAGTACACTTGCGCAGGCACCGGGTTGGGGCCAGCGAGCGTGTACTATTCCTTCGACGCTGGCTGAGCCGCGAGCACGGCGAGAAGCCCTCGCCGGTGCAGGCGGCTTGCTGGTTGGACATCAAGCGTACCTACATGGAGATGAGGCCGAGTCTGCGGCGCGTGTACGTCGCATTGAATGATTGGGCAGCTTATCGGCCGGTCGCTCAGCGGCTCGGCTTTGAGGAAGTTGGTGAAGGTGATATTGATTTGGACGGACGGGCTTATCAATCGGCGGTCCTCGACCTCGGCCCGGAGTCGGTTGATGGCTGGCTTGCGAGGCTTGCGGCGGATGAGCTGGGAGTCGAAGAAGAGAACATTGTCGACGTCGAGGCTCACGAACTGACGCTGGATCACACGCGCGTCAAGCTTACAAAGCTCGAGTTTGATGTCTTCCTCTATCTGTACCGGCGGAAGGGAAAGGCCGTAACGCGAGCATCGCTGATCGAAGACGTTTGGGGTTGGAAACAAAGCGGCAGCAACGTAGTGGAGGCGGTGATGCGGTCTCTGCGAAAGAAACTGGGGAAGCACGCCGCCACAATCGAGACGATCAGAGGCTCAGGCTATCGGTATCGAAGTTTGTGAAGAGCGACCAGGCTGGGCTGCATCGGGGCGGTACGGCTCCTTCCTTCCGCTATTCCACCCATCGTTTCAGCCTGGGCTCTGAGCCGCGTTCACGCGGCTTCTTGTAGGCAAATAGGCCAGCCGTTTACGGCTGGTTCGCGCTGCAGGACTTTTCGGATGGAGAATCGTGCTCGTCGCTTCCGCGAGCCATTCTTCGTGGACTGTGCCGGGATGCCGGGAAACTTCAGAGGGATGGGTTTTGATTCGCTCAGCGCGACGTTCGGAAACTCCAGATTTCTTGAGGGAGCTGCTTACGGTTTGGGTTTCTCTACCTCGCAATAATCAGTCACAACTCTCGATAACAATATCGCGTGGTGTCCTAAATTTCAGTTCTCAGCGCGGTCTCTCCGTCTCGGCGCGTCCGCGGTTAGCATGGTTTCGAGGCTATCTAACCGCGGAGACGCTGAAACGCGGAGGTTACGCAGAGAAAACCTTCGAAATTAGGACGTGACCCGAAATCGGGCCCGTTTCACCACCATCCCTGAAACATCTTATCCTCCAGTCTTGTTGGCCTCAGTCGTGTCGCAGCGCGATCAGCGGCTCTACTTTTGTGGCCCGGCGCGCCGGCAGATAACAGGCCAGGAGGGCCACGATCAGCAACATTGCGGCGACCCCTGCAAATGTCAGCGGATCGGTCGCGCTCACATTGAACAACAGCGTCTTTAGCAATCGCGTCAGCGCGAACGATGCCGCCAGACCGATGACAATGCCAATCAACGCTATGGTCATCCCTTGTTGCACGATCAGCCTCAATACGTCGATCGCTCGTGCTCCGAGCGCTATCCGAATACCAATTTCCTGTCTGCGTTGAGTCACCGTAAACGAAATCACGCCATAGATTCCGGTGGCAGCAAGAATCAACGCAACTGACGCAAACACTGCCATCAACAAGGCCGGATAGCGACGCAGAAAGGTTGACGGCGTATCATTGATCACCTGCTGCATCGAGCTGACGGAATAAGCCGCAAGGTCGTGGTCGATTTCCTGAACCTCTGTACGCACAGGATTGACCGCGCCTCGCGGATCACCAGTTGTCCGCACGACCAACGTCAGCTTTGACCAGGGTTCTTGAAGGAAGGGACGATACACCACCGAGGTTGATTCCTCGTCCAGCGCGCCGACTCTCTCGTCGTCTACGACGCCAACTATTTCATAGGGTCGCGGTTCGCCGCCCGCGAAGATGATGTGATGGCCAATTGCGTCTTGCTGCGAAAACAGGCGATGCGCAAGCGAAGCATTGATCGCAATCACGCCTGGAGAAGATGGATTGTCGCGATCGGTAAACTCGCGGCCCTTGAGCAGTGATATGCCCATAGTTCGGAAGTAGTTGGAGCTGACGACGCGCGTACTCGCCTTTGGTTCTGTTCCAGGAGCTGGAGGCGGTTCGCCTTCGACCAACAGCAAATCGCCGGGACCGGGCAGCATCGGAAGCCAGTTGACCGTTGCGACTCCAACGACATCCGGTAGGCTTTCTATACGGGATAAAAGTTGCTGATGAAAACCTCGCGTCTGATCATCGTCGGAATACCTGGCGGAGGGGAGCTCCATCTGCATCGTCAACAGGTGGTCGGGCCGAAAGCCCAGTTTTACATCAAGCAGACGCTGCGTGCTCTTGATCATCAACCCTGCGCCAACCAGCAGTACCAGGGCCAGTGCGATTTCCGAAATCACGAGGCCGTTCCGAAAGCCCCGCCGCCTCGGACTGACGTTGGAATTCCCACCATCTTTAAGAGAAGCTTGCACGTCGAACGTTGACGATTGCCAGGCTGGGGCCAACCCAAACACGATCCCAGTCAACAGCGATAATGCGCCGGTAAAGCAGAACACACGAGCGTTCAGAGACAGCCCATTGAGGTAAGGCATCGTGTCGAGTTGCGCAGCCGGTATGGCAGCGATCAGAAGCTTGATGCCCCATACCGCTACTACCAAACCAACGGTTCCACCCACGAGCGTCAGCAGCACACTCTCGATGACCAGTTGTCGTGCAAGCCGCCATGGCGTAGCGCCAAGCGCCAACCGGATTCCGATTTCTTTCCGCCTGGTAGAAGCACGAACCAGTTGGAGATTGGCGACATTAGCACATGCAATGAGCAGTACGAACCCAACCGTGCCCAACAACACGAGCAAGACCGGGCGAACGGGACCGACGATTTGATCGTGCAAGGCGACGAGCTTGATTCCCGCGCCGGTATGCGAATCGGGGTTATCGCGTTCGATGCGGCTCGCAATTGCGGTCAGTTGCGCCTGTGCTTGTTCGAGACTGACACCGGGTTTCAGGCGCGCGATCACATCCAGCCAATGCGTGAAACGCAGTGATAGCATGCGTTCGCTCGAACGCAACGTAACCCAGAGTTCCGCCTTTCCCATCGGCGCGAATTGGAAGCCATGCGGCAGTATGCCCAGCACGGTGTACGCTTCTCCATCAAGCCTGATTTGCTGACCAACGATTCCCGGATCAGCCCCAAAGCGTCGTTGCCACAGCGCATTACTGAGGATCACGGTTGGCGGGGCATTGGGTTTATCTTCGTCGGGAAGAAACGCGCGCCCGAGCGAAGGAGCGACTCCCAATACAGAAAAGAATGTAGCCGTGACCCGTGCGCCTTCAATCCGCTCCGGCTCAGCGCGGTCTGTGAGAGTAAAAGACCCGCCCCAACCGGTGTAGCCGCATATCCCTTCGATGACTTCGTGCGACTCGCCCCAATCCAGGTAATCCGGATACGAAGCATCCAGTTCTTTAATCTCTCCTGTGCTACGTGTCTCCCATAGTTGGACGAGCCTTTCTGGATCCTTGTACGGAAGCGAACGAAGCAGAGCAGCATCAACAACCGTAAAGATCGCTGTGATTGCGCCGATGCCGAGCCCGATCGTGAAAATGGCAACCAAAGCGAAGGCCGGCGCCTTCAACAACATTCGCATGCCAAAACGCAGATCTTGAAACATCTCGTCCTCCAGCCTTTGTGGCTGCAACAGCAGAGCATCCCAGAACGCGCCCAGACTTCGCCGCACCAAGTCCAGCTTAGTTCTCCAGTTGAGCTTGTCCCAATCAGCCAGCAATGCTTCACGGTATCGCAGCTCGGACTCCCACTCTTGTTTCCAATCCGCGCGAAGGCTTCGCGGCACGATCACGCCGATTACATGAATCAGCCAAAGAGGCGACTTCAACCGTGAGCTTCTCCTCTTTTGCATTTGAACTACTCGTGCCGGAG
>DATMCM010000671.1:0-12940 GCA_035558335.1 Blastocatellia bacterium
GCGAGTTCTTCGAGGCGGCGATTCGAAGAGACCATTCAAACCTCGGGGCTTTGATAGGACTGGCTGGAGTCGATCTGCTCGACCGCAACTGTGCACGTGCGGAATCGAAGATGCGCTTGTTGGTCGCGCGAGATCCGCGCAACGCTTCGGCGTACTCTCTGCTCGCGCGAGTGCTTCTGGAAAAAAATAACACCCGAGAAGCTGCAGCCGAAGCCCGGCGGACAATCGCTCTCGATTCGCGCAACGTCGAAGCGTTGATGACTCTGGCGTTTCTAAAGGCGCGTGAGCGGAAGCCCGCCGACGTTCGCGCGTTTGCTCGGCGGGTGTTGTCGCTCGATAGGTTCAATGCAGCGGCTAGGCGATTGTTGTCCCAGTATCTCGATGGGAAGGTTGGCTACGAGCAACAGATTTCCGTCGACGCGCGCAAGCTGTTTGACCATGGCCGCCTTTTGAGGCAGCAGGGGAAGGCGACCGAGGCCATCCAGGAGTTCGAGGCTGCGACCGCCATCGAGCCTCGCTACTACCAGGCACTGCTGGCGCTCGGAGACGCGTGGCTCGAGCGCGGCGACTATGAGAGAGCCGCAATTGCGGCGCAGGCCGCTGAGTCGGTTGATGCGGACGGCGCTCTCGCGCAGCTCGAATTGAGCTACGCTTATCGTGGGATGAAAGAACGTGCCAGGCTCAAAATAGGCGCGCCCGATTTTGGCGCGATGTTTGATCGTCGAGTCGCGTCTCCCAAGTTTGCACTGACGCGCGAGATATTCCCCGACTACGATCTGCTGTCCGGGCGCGGGCGAGCCGTGATCGATCATTCTGTGGCGCCGCTTGCCAAGTATCTGCCGAAGCTCGCACGAACCGGCGCCCGACATTACCTGCTGGGTTACGATCAGCGTCCGAGCGAGATCCGCGGCTTGCGCGATTATGTTGAAGAGGGGCCCGTTGACGGCCGGTGCCAGGATAGCATTCGCGGCCTGGGCGGGCGAGTAACGGTGTCGGGCATAGAGTATCTTGAAACCGCGGCGACTGGAGGCGCGCACACGATCGCTCACGAGTTCGCTCATCAAGTCCATCTGACGGCGATGAGCGAGGCCGAACTGAAGGCCATTCACAACCTGTACCGGCAAGCGCGTCGCAAGAAGCGCGCTCTCGACTATTACGCCGCCGAAAACGAATTGGAGTATTTCGCTCAAGGCTACGAAGCGTTCATTTCGGACTACAAGCGTCCGGCGGCGGGAATGACTGCGCGGCACACGAATCGAGAGCTGTTCATGCTCGACCCGGACCTCTATAGCTTCCTTGTAAAGACGTGTGGAACGAAGCCGATTTCTTCGCTCCCCGACGCTGGTTTTCGCTGAAGGGTACTTGCTTGACAAGAATAATAGAGCGTGCGACTATCCAGCCTTGGAGCTTTCCGGTCCGTGACGATCTGCAACTCCGACTGCTCCACGGGCATCCCAGAGTTGCGGCAATTCAGTAAAAAAGGTTGAACAAATCTCTCGATCAGAGGACGCTCGCATTACAGCTCAAGAGGAGTATTTTTTCATGAAAAGATTGTTGGTATTGATGGCGGCTCTGGTAATCGCGCCGGGAATTCTGGCGTCTCTTGCTTCAGCGAAGCCGCTTGACTCTCAACCGGTAGTACAGGAGCCAGATAAGGAAGAGATGGCAGCTTATTCTGCCTGGTATGATGTCAGGACGACTGACATTCCCAAAGCGATGGAGCTCGCAAAGACATACTTGGAGAAATTCCCCAAGGGCAAGTATGCGGCGTACTTGAAGGACACCTGGTTTCCTGGCCTCTTCAATCAGGCCGTTAAAGCTGGAAATGTTGAAGACATGCTCCGGATCGGCAAGATCGTGCTTGGCATGGACGTAAACAATCTCGATTACCTTTTGGCGATGATAAATCAGGTTCGCACAAAGGAGATCTTCGGCACGCCACAGAATTTCGCTCACGCCGCGGATTATGCGGATTTCGCGAAGCGAGCCATAGCGCTTATTGAATCCGGCAAGACTCCGACCGGAGCCAAAGACTTCAAGAAAGAGCCGGTGCTTGCCTTCCTCAATTATGATCTGGGCTTGATCGAGAATAACAACAAGAACCAGGACAAGGCGCTCGAGTATTATGAGAAAGCGGCCGCTCTTGATCCGTCGGTCGCCGCATACTTCCGCGATTGCGGGGTGGTGCATCAAGCAAGGTATCTAACTGCGGCCAAGAAGTACCAGGCCTTTCCCGATGCCGATCGCGATGCTCCTGATCCCAAGCCCGACGTGAAAGCAGCGCTCGACGAGGTGAACCGCGAGTCTGATGCGGTCATCAACTGTTGGGTGCGCTACATGGGGTTGACCACGGACAAACCGTCGGACACCCGGAAGCAAATCGAGGGGGTGCTGACCGAGCTCTATAAGTTTCGAAACAACGGCTCAACCGATGGGTTGCAGAAGCTGATCGATGCAAATAAGACAAGCCCGACTCCCGTGAAGATGAGTCCTCCGTCGGCGCCGGCCAAGCCAACGGCGGCCGAGCAAAAGCCCGGCGAGCAGAGTGCCGCGACTAGCGCAAAGCCGGCTACCAAGAAGCCCTGAGCTTTGCACGGGCCGTCCATCTCAAAAAGCCAGTCCGCGAAGGACTGGCTTTTTCGTCTTTCTACAGTCTCCGGTTGCGACAACTGACGGCCGGAATCTCTGTGTGTTATATTGTGAGGGTACGCGAGATTTAGTCTCGCCAACCGTATGATCTTACTGGAACGCGAAAGACTTCTTTCCGAGCTCGAGCAAAAGATCGGGTACTCGTTCCGATCGCGAGCGCTGCTTGATCGCGCGCTGACCCATCGTTCTTTCGCGAACGAGCGCTCGGACGAAAACTGCCAACACAACGAAGCGATGGAGTTTCTGGGCGACTCGGTCCTCGGGTTTGTCGTGAGCGCTTGGCTGCTCGAGCGGTTTCCGGATCTATCCGAAGGCAAGCTGTCCAAGATGAAAGCTTATCTGGTCAGCGAGTCGAGCCTTGTCGGGCTTGCCGGAGAAATCGAACTCGGACGATACATCCTTCTCAATCGAGGCGAAGAAAAGACCGGAGGCCGCCACAAGCACGCGCTGCTGGCGGACGCCTACGAAGCACTGATCGGTGTTCTTTACGTGGATGGGGGGATTGATGTCGCCGAGCGCTTTCTCCGACGCGAGCTTGGCGACAAGCTCATGTCCATCGACCCGGCCTCGATGATCGGCGCGGATTACAAGTCGGCGCTGCAGGAAAGACTCCAGGCTGCCGGGGGAACTGTTCCTGAGTACGCGGTCGTCGAGGTGACCGGTCCCGACCATCGCAGGACGTTTCGGGTCGAGCTTCGAGTTGTGGGTCGAGCGCTTGCAACAGGCGAGGGCCATACGATCAAGATTGCGCAACAAGAGGCGGCTCGGGCCGGACTCGAAAGCGATTCGCTTCCCGGCGTAATCGACGCGATCAGGCAAAGTCAGAAGCGGGAAACCGAGGGTGAGAGCGAACGCGCCGGTGACAGCCCCGACTCGTCAATCGACGCGAGTGCGTTGGACGAGACCGCTCCCGGTGAACGATCCGAAGCGGCGCACGATGAGGTTGCATCTCACTTTTCAGCTCTCTCGCCGCGAGCGGAATCACACGATGAAGTGCGCGCCGACTCGCAATCGTCCTTGCTCGCGATGCCTGCTGGCGGTGGCTCAATTGAGCCCCGTGACGACGGGCGCATTTCCGCGGACGCCGAAAGCGAGGCTGGCGTCTCGAAGTTTTGAATGAAGACCCTTTTTGGAGTTAGCTGGTTTTATGAGTGATGAACTGCAATTGCGAACCGAGGAAGAAGTCGCCCGGACCGTGGAGCGCGAAAGCCAGACCGCAGGAGGCTCCTTGCCTGCGCCTGAAGTGAGAACGGTTGACTCGGCTTACCCAGTCCGTCCACAAGCTTCAAAGAAGGGAGTACTGCGGGAGTACTTCGAGTCGGCGGTCGTGACTCTGATAATGGCCCTGTTCGGGATGACCTTCATCGTACAAGCCGTCAAGGTGCCGACCGGATCGATGAAGAACACGATCTGGATTCAGGACCACCTGCTGGTCAACAAGTTCATCTTCGGGCCTCACGCACGGCTCGACCTGCCGGTCCTTCCCTCACGCAACATCAATCGCGGTGACGTAGTCGTATTCAAGTTCCCCGAGGATCCACAAACGAACTTCGTGAAGCGAGTAATCGCGCTGCCCGGCGAAACCGTTGAGTACAGGGCAAACCACGTTTACATCAACGGCGAGCAGCTCCCGGAACATCGCGTTTTCGTCGAGCCCGATGACAACAGTCCACGAGAGCTTCAGACCGTGGAAGATGAGCCGGCCTCGGCGGGGGCCAAATGGCCTGCCTATTACTTCGAAGGCGACCGAGAGCTGGTCTCGTCGAGGTTCAACGACGAGGCGGGAGAGTATGCGGTCCGACAGCCGTTCAAAGTCCCGGTCAAAGGGGACCCGATACCGGATCGGATCAAGAGCGATCCTCGGCTTCGACGAATCTACGACGCTGATGAAGACGACCGCTACGACAGCGACCAATACTTCTGCATGGGCGACAACCGGGACAACAGCCAGGACAGCCGCTATTGGGGTACGGTGCCGCGATCGAGCATTGTCGGCCGCGCGATGTTCGTTTATTGGTCAATCGACCGAACCGACAAGGCCGACGGAAACGCGAATCCAGTGTTCGATTTTTTCACCAAGTCGCGCTGGTCGCGAACGGGCACGTTCATCAAATAGATTTGGACTCTGGATTGGACCGAGACGCTAATCATGGCCATCCGCCTTCATCCGGACTGACCAACGGCCCACCCGACGCACTTGCGATCGATCAGCAATTGAAGGAGACTCGCTCGCGGATAAGGGACCTCGGGCACGAGATCGACGCGCGCAAGGGAACGGTCGCGAGGTCAATGGGGGGAGCAGTGTTCTTTCTATTGCTTGCCGCCGGCGCCGCGTACGATTTGATCACGCACAATACTGCGCTGTCGGTGGCGCTCGGAGTGACGCGTGAGAAGCTCAGTCGCATAGCTCTTGGTTTCTCTCTCGTCGGACTAGCGCTGCTGACACACGCTGTCGTGCGATCGAGGTTCAGCGACCGAACTCGCGATGCGGAGCTTGCCAGGCTCGAACAGGATTACGCCGATCAGCTGGATCGCAAGGACTCTATTTCACGAGACGACTCGTAACGAAACTTGTCACCGTGGACCGGTCTCTCCCGTGTCAACGCTCACGGATTCAACTTGTCCTTAAGCATCTTATCGGCCGCTTCCTTGCCGGCGGATCTGTGAATGCCGACGATGTCTCGGCAAGTGTCGGCCACTGCGTCGTAGATTACGGCGTTGATCTGATACGGGCTAAACCCGCGGTCCATGAACTCAGCGAATAGCGGGCTTAAAGTCTCCTCGGCTTTTTGTCTCAGCTCCAATCCCTGTTGAGTGTATCGGTAGGGCGAGACACGCTCTATCAACGCCTTCTCATCCGGACTATTCATTTTGGCTGCTTCCTTTCACTGCTATGTCCGTACCAGTCTCGCCTGCGGAGTCGGAGTTCGCAACTTCTTTACCCCCGGTTGGGCGAAGTCGCCCGCGGCGGCCGAGGGGGCGGACTAAAGGGCGTTCTACGTGCAAACGGGCGCAGCTGTTGAATGGAGAGAGCGCAGCAAGTAGAATCTCCGCACTTCTCATACTGAGCGTCGCTGAAAGACGTTCTTGGCCGGTGAAGTGACGGGCGGAAGGTTATGCTGCGTCTCTGGATTGTCGTCATCTCGATTCTCGCGTTGGCGCACGCTTCTGCGAATACCTCAGCCGCGGCGAACTGGCGGCCGGTCACTCCTCAGGAACTCATGATGACTGCGGCGGCGCTAGGGCGTCCGGACGCAGAAGCCGCGGTTTTGTTTCGCGAAGGAGAGTTGAACGATACCTACGCGGACGGCACCAGCTTGAAAGTGTACATTCGAATCAAGATCTTCAGCGATCGAGGCCGGCGCTACGCCGAGGTGCAGCTTCCATATCGAGTCGAACTGGGCCGTGTGAGCGACTTGCACGCGCGAACGATTCGCCCGGACGGATCCATGGTCGAGGTGGAAAGCCGGGACGTCTTCGACAAGATTTTACTCAAGACCAACCACGGCATTTGGCGCGCAAAAGTCTTCACAATGCCGGCGGTCGAAGCCGGCGCCATAATCGAGTATCGTTATCGTCAGACCTATCCACGAGGCTTTCGCTATTTCGCTCTCGACCTTCAATCCGACTTGTTCATAAAGGAACTTCACTACACAATTCAGCCGCCCATTGCACCAAAGCTCGATGTCCGCTGGGTTACGTTCAACGCGCCTGACCCGCGTCGCTTTGCGCCAACCTGGGACGGTTCGTTCGACATCAAGGCTGAGAATATTCCGCCTTTCCATCGCGAGCCGCTGATGCCTCCTGAGTTGGGCGTTAAGATGTGGGGTTGGCTCTATTACTCAAGCGACGCCGACCTCTCGCCGGAAAAGTATTGGCGTGACTACGCGGAGCGGCTTCATCAAAGGATCAGCCGCGAAACGGAACCGACCCGCTCGATTCGCCGCGTCGTTGACACGATTACGTTGGCCCGCGAAGGTCCCGGCGAGAAGATCGCCCGTATCTACGAGTACGTTCAAAGCGAGATTCACAACCTGGGTTTCAAAGACGAACGAGACACAGAGGCGCCGGCCGACCCTGGTTTGAAAAAGAACAAGTCGGTCGAAGACACCATTCGGCGGCGATACGGCACTTCAGGCGACATTAACTTGCTGTTCATATCGATGCTCCGGGCAGCAGGAATTGACGCGAGACTGGCCGAGCTGACTACACGGGACGAAAATTTCTTCCATCGCTCGTTCCCGGACGCGTTTCAATTCAACAGCGAGCTGACCGCAGTGATTGGTCGTGACGGGTCGGTTCAGTTCTTCGACCCCGGGACGGCGAATTGCCCGCAGGGGATGCTGTCCTGGGAGAAAGAGGGAACCACAGCCCTCGTCTCCGGAGTGGCGGACTGGCGGCTCGTTGACACTCCAGTTAGCGACGCTTCGCAAAACACCGAGGAGCGGATCATCAAAATAGCGATATCAGCGGATGGAAGTATAGCGGCTCACGTTGACCGAAAAACGACCGGCCAGCGAGCGATTGAGCTTCGAAGTCAGATGTTGGATCAGGCCCCAAATGAACAGAGCAAGCGAATCTTGCACGAATTGCGTGGCATACTTCCCGCCGCTCAGATCGACCAATCCTCGATCGTCGCGTCGACCCCGAAAAACCTCGCCGCCCCGGTGACCGCTTCGTATGACTTCACCGCGCCAAATCTCGCTGAGCGAACCGAGACCCGACTCCTGGTGCGGCCGGCGTTGTTGAGTCATCAGGACGAGAGCATTACCCCGGCGCTTACGCGCTCGAACAGCATCTCGTTTCCGAATCCCTGGACCGAGAGCGACCGAGGCCTGGTCGTGCCGCCGCCTCAATATAAGATCGAGCAACTGCCGGAGCCCGTAGATCTGGATATCGGCGCGGCGCATTATCACTCGAGCTTTGTGCGTCAAGGTGAATGTGTGGTGTACGAACGCAGGATGGTTGTAAATGCGATAACATTCTCGGCGGATCAATACCCGGTCGTGAAGGCTTTTTTCGACCGCGTCCTTCAGGCAGATCGTGCTGCGGTATCGTTCAAACAGCTACCATGAGTCGCCGGTTCATTCACTCGGGGTTGGTCGAGACTCTTCTACGGCGCGAACTTTGTCGCTCAAGCTTCCCCAGCGCATCTCGGCGAACGCGCAGGCGACCCGGAAGCAAACCGGCGCAAGCTCCGAGGCTCCCTGACCCGAGTCTATCCGACAATCGTTGATGCAGACGGCCAAGGGCGCCCCGGTAGCTTCCACTGTGCGCTGGTCGATAATGCCCATAGTCTCCCCTATCTTTCTTAGACGGAAATACTCTCCAGTTTCATTCATTCCGCTAAAGATTTCTTGGAGTTCTTCCTGATTGTGCACTTGCAGGCGGCATTCGGTCATAAAGCGCCTGTATCTTGCGCAAAAGCAACCGGCCGGCGGCAGCGTCGGCTTGAGCAACCGTCTGGGCTTCTCTACAATGTGCACTTGTGTTCGCTCGCCTGAGCGAATGGGTCCGATTATGCTCAGACGATTGATCCACTCCTGGGAACACAAGCTCGCCCGCCGCGACAACAATCGGGTGGTCAGACCGTTCGAGTGGGGCTCGGAGTTCCTGGATTACTCGTTGCCCTCGCTGAATGGCGAACAGAGTCGTTCAAACGGCAACGGCCATACCGAGCGAGACAGGATCTTCAGGTTCAATGATCTTGCAATCGCGAAGAGCGAGTCTTTCTTTGGGTCGCAGACGGTCCCGGAGTTTTCGCTCGATGGCGAATGGCTCCAGTTCGAGAGCGTCGTCCGGACTCCTTACGCCGAAAACAATACGGTGAATTGTCGCTACTTTCCGGTTCCCGCGCGCGGAGGGGTCCCAGACAGCTCTCGAGCCCACGAAGTCAAACGGGCGCGCGGCCGAGCGGTGGTCGTACTGCCACACTGGAACGCGAAAGCCGCCGAGCACGTCGCGGTCTGCGAGTTGCTGAACCGGGCCGGCCTGGCTGCGGTGCGCTTGAGCTTGCCCTATCACGATAAGCGAATGTTGCCCGGCTTCGAGCGAGCCGACTACATGGTGAGCTCGAACATCGGGCGCACCCTTCAAGCGAACCGCCAGGCGGTGCTGGATACGCGTTCGGTTGTTGACTGGCTTATCAGCCAGGGCTACGAACAGGTCGGTATCCTGGGAACCAGCCTTGGCTCGTGCATCGCGTTCTTGACGTTTATTCACGACAAGCGGCTGCGTGTCGGGGTCTACAATCATGTGTCGAGTTATTTCGGAGACGTGGTGTGGGACGGTCTGACCACGAAGCACGTCAGGCACAGCCTCGAGATGCACCTGACCCGCGATGAAGTCAGGAGGGCGTGGCTGGCCATAAGTCCAAACTCATACATCGATCGATTGAGTGGCGACACCCGGCGTGAGCTGCTGATCTCTGCTCGCTACGATTTGTCTTTCACTCCGGCGCTTTCGAGGCTTCTCTTCGAGGAATGCGACCGGCAATCCGTCAAGCTGGACCGAAAAAAGGTCCTGTGCGGACACTACACGCTCGGCCGAGCCCCGTACAAGTACTACGCTGGTTACCTGATTGTGAACTATTTCCGAAAGCATCTGTAAGTCCTTCGCTCGTGGCTGGAAAACGGACACGACCCTCTCATTGATCCATCAGTTTCAGTCCGAGAAAAGTACGTCCAACCTTGGGCCACCTTCATGGTGCCCGACTCCAGTTGATTTGATGAGGCAGACCCTTCTCGCTCGTGCTATCATTGATGTGGAGTAAAGTATCATCAGGAGTGGATATGCCGATCTACGGGTACATCTGTGAGAAATGCGGGGCGCATACGGAGGTAATGCAGAAAATCAGCGACCCGCCGCTGAAGCGGTGCAAGAAGTGCCGCGGTAAGCTAGGAAAAACTGTTTCGCGAACCAGTTTTAAGCTCAAAGGCTCGGGCTGGTACATGACCGATTATTCCAGCAAACCGGCATCCAGCACGAGCAAAACGGACGGGAGCGGCGACGTCAAGCCGCTGAGCCCCTCCACCAAGGGCAAGACGGCAAGCAGCAGCGAGGGCAAGCCAGAAAGCGCTCCTTCGCCAGCGAATAAAGACTCAGCGGGCCTTGGCTCAGCTGATTGACATCAGCACCTAACGACTTCTCCTGGAGAGGCCGGTTGCATCGCCGGCCTTTTGTGTTTTGGAGTCGCGTGGGCGGCGGCAGGAGAGCGAGACGAACAGCGGTGCCTCATTTAGCCGCAAGTTTCGGGCTTCCGGGCGTTCTTAAGAGAAGTATGGGTGCGAGCTCATTATGCGTCGAAACAAAAAAGCCAACTTTGCATCGCAGCTTGGCATCTCAATTGCGAGCTGCAAACTAATTGAGGCTTGAATCCGTAGTAGGTATTGAAAGGAGTTTGAAGATGGCTAGCTTCCGGGATCCCGCCAGGACATTCGAACCGATCGAAGTCATCGAGCGGCTCCTAGAGATTATAGATTATTTTGGGCACGAACCGGTGCTGTACCTTTCGTCCAGTGACGATCTGGCGACATACCTGGACTCCTTTGGATTCGATGTTTACAGTCTCACGGCCAACACGAACGAGGCGTTCGACACGACTACGCGTAGCGTTTCGATCTTGCCCAATGGCAGCCGTTCCCACGATAGCCTGACAGCCCACTGATCACGAAAATACTGATAAAAGGAAAAGGGGAGCGGCCGGCGCTCCCCTTTTCCTTTTATTCAAGCCATCTGGTCAGTTTCGCTTCTGACCCTTTCTGACATCAGCGGATGGTGCCTGTGACTCGAGTACATCGCTTCGAAGAAGCTCCGCGAGCCTGACATCGCCGCTGGTGACGACCCTGCGGCTCGACACCGCCGCTCGTCCGAAAACCGGTAAGGGAGCCAGATGCGCCGCCTTTCGCGCCCGGAGCGCGGTGCGATACCGCGACTCCCGCGGGTTAATCTCGTAGGCAGCGCGGAAGTGCTCCCTCGCAAGAAGGACCTTCTCTTGCCGTAAATAGATCAGCCCGAGATGATAAAGAGCCGCGTCGAACTTGGGATCGATCTCGACACAGCGGCGCAGGTGCCTGACGGCTATCTCGGTTCGGCCCGCTTCAAGGTACGCGCGGCCAACCAGGTAATACATTTCGGCAGTCGGTTTGAGGCGAAGCGCTCGCCTCAAGTGGGTCAGCGCTTCCCGGACGCGGCCTTCGCTCACCAATATCCGCCCAAGCCCGTAGTGCCCGGTGAACGAGTTCTTCTTGATCTTGAGCGCGCGGCTCAAGTGTCCTTTGGCCGAGTCCAAATCTCCAGCATCGCCACAGATAACCCCAAGCATCAAAAGCGCCGGATAGTTATCTGTTTCCCGAACGACCGCGCGCTCCAGGTAAGCGCGAGATAGCACCGGTTTGTTGACTCGGAAGAAATGTTCGCCTATGAAGAACGCCAGCACCGTATTCATTGGATCGAGCACCAGCGCTTTTTCGAAGTAGCGAATGCCTCGCTTCGAGTTGCCCTCGATAAACAGGTCGGCTCCGGTGTCCAGGAGACGAGCGAAAAGATCGAAGTTCTCACCGCCGAATCCGCTCAGCATCCGCTCGACCTGCTTCTCGAACTGCTCGTGCTCGCTTGTCTCTTCGTAATGCTCGGCGATACGGTCACGCCAGAGAGTTTCGAGCTTGCCTCCTTCGACCGCGCCCCGCTCGGACAGGTGTTCGACCAGCGCATCCAGCATCGCGTGATCGTACAAACCGCTGGTAGCCTGACGATGAACCAGCTCGAGCATCAACTCGAGGCGCTCGTGGGCGCGGTCGAGCTGTGTTTCAAGCGCGCTGATCCGTTCAAGCAGGTGCTCTTCGATCGTCGGCCGTGTCAGACATTCCACGCCGCCATTAGCTGCGGCCGCGGGCGTGTTGGTAATGACCATTAGACGCGTGCCGCACGCAGAGCAAGATTCGCGATTGTAAGGATTGGGATGAGTGCATTGTTGACAAAGAATCATTTCTATTAAGCCACCTGGACAACCTGCCACGTATAATCGTCTGCTTCGAAACTGGCTCAGGCACCCGCTCACGCATTTGCCGATCACTGCCGAAACGGGAGCCGCCTAGTATTTGTAAAACCCTCTGCCGCTCTTGCGGCCAAGCCATCCCGCGTCAACATATTTCTTGAGCAGCGGGCACGGCCGATACTTCGAATCATCGAAGCCATCATATAGCACATTCATTATCGCGAGGCAAACATCGAGCCCGATAAAATCCGCAAGTTGTAGCGGACCCATCGGATGATTCATGCCAAGCTTCATTATTTCATCAATCGCTTCGGCGGTGCCGACGCCTTCGTATAGCGCGAAGATAGCCTCATTGATCATGGGCATCAGCACCCGGTTCGACACAAAGCCCGGAGAATCATTGACCTCGACCGGGATCTTGCCCATCGTTTCCGCAAGCTGTCGCGTTGTTTCGTATGTTCCATCGGATGTCGCAGCGCCTCGAATGATCTCGACCAGCTTCATAACCGGAACAGGATTCATGAAATGCATGCCGATGAAACTCTCGGGCCGCGAAGTCACCGCGGCGAGCTTAGTGATAGAGATCGAGCTTGTGTTGCTTGCCATTACTACGCCGGGGCGCGCGATCTCGTCTAGCTGACGGAGTATCTCTGACTTTGTCGCCAGATTCTCGATAACCGCCTCCACCACAAAGTCGGCCTCGCGCAACGCGCCGAGCTCCGTAGTCGGTTCGATCCGTGCAACGATCGCCAGCTTCTCCGGCTGGGAGAGCCGCTCCTTATCAACATCGCGCTGTAAGCTCTTCTCGATGGCCGTGAGCCCGCGTTTAAGAAACTCATCCGCGACATCGACCATCGTCACCGCCAGTCCGGCGCGCGCCGCCGTCTGGGCTATGCCGTTTCCCATCGTTCCCGCGCCTACCACACCAACAGATTTTATCACAATGCTCTTCGGATGCTTTGACATTGACTTGACGCTCCAATCATCGCAGAAATCCGCTCAAAACTCCTGTGCCGGTTTCCCCCCGCTCCTCAAGGTTTGGGAGCTTTGCTCTTAAGCTGCGAGAGATGCGCCTGAACACTTTTGATGTCCGGCGATCCAGGCGGTGCGACTTCGAGGAACTTTTCGTATTCGACCGTCGCCTCCTCCATCCTATCCAGTTTTTCATAAGCCATTCCGAGCTTGATGTGAATGGGAGAAAACCAATGAGGAACATTCGCCGCCGTACTTTCAAACATGCCGCGGGCGTCCTCAAAGCGATTCTGATCGTAGTAGAACTGCCCGGTGTGATACCAG
>DATMCM010000672.1:0-3104 GCA_035558335.1 Blastocatellia bacterium
GAGCAGAGTCGGTAACTAGCTGGCCGCACCGGTCACCGGCCACCGACCACCGACCACTGGCCACCGACCACCGGTCACCGGCCACCGACCACCGGTCACCGGTCACCGGCCACCAGTTTCTACTTCAGAACGCTTCGAAGAAAGCGGCCGGTGTGAGAGTGCTGGCTGGCGGCGATCGTCTCTGGCGGGCCCTCGGCGACTACTCGACCGCCGCCCTCTCCGCCTTCAGGACCGAGGTCGATAATCCAGTCCGCGCTTTTTATTACATCCAGGTTGTGCTCGATGATTATGATCGAACCGCCCACCTCGATCAGTTGTCTGAACGCAGTCAGTAATCGGTTGATATCGTCGAAGTGAAGCCCCGTCGTCGGCTCGTCGAAGATGTATAGAGTTCGCTCGCTGCTCCGTTTCGACAGGTAAGCGGCAAGCTTAACTCGCTGTGCTTCACCCCCCGAAAGCGTCGTCGCCGATTGCCCCAGCCTCAAGTAGCCCAGTCCTACATCGTCAAGCACTCGAAGCCGCGACGCGATCCTGTTCACACCGGCGAAGAACACAAGCGCCTCGCGCACCGTCATGTTCAGCACATCGTGTATCGAGCGTCCCTTGTACCTGACGTCGAGCAGAGCCGGTTTGAAGCGCATTCCCTTGCACTCTTCGCATGTCAGTTCGACATCGGCCAGGAATTGCATCTCCTTTATCTCGACGCCGTTGCCTTCGCATCGTTCGCAGCGGCCGCCCGGCACGTTGAAGCTGAAGTACGAAGAGTCCCAACCGTGCGCGTGGGCCTCGCGCGTTGACGCAAAGAGGTCGCGAATCGCATCGTAGACTTTTATGTACGTCACTGGATTCGAGCGCGGGGTGCGCCCGATCGGCGACTGATCTACAAGCACCACGTCGTCGATGAACTGAGTCCCCTCCAGCTTTGCGAACGAGCCGACCTGGCCCGTCCACTCGCCGCGTTGTTTCTTGATTCCCGCATAGATGATGTCGTGCACAAGCGTCGATTTGCCCGAGCCGGATACGCCGGTGATACAGACCGTCATCCCGAGCGGGATGTTCACGTCGATGTCTTTAAGGTTGTGTTCGCTTGCGGCGCGCACGGCCAGCGAACGAGTTCCGAGCAGCAACGGGCGAGTCTTTGGCGGTTTGATCTCGAGCTCGCCGCGCAAATACTTCCCCGTCAGCGAACTCTTACTGGCAAGCAGAGCCTTCGGCGTTCCCGCGAAAACGATCTCTCCCCCAAGCTCGCCGGCGCCAGGTCCAATGTCGAGGAGGTGATCTGCTTGCATCATCATCTCGGGCTCGTGCTCGACTACGAGCACGGTGTTTCCGACGTCCCGAAGGTTCTTCAGGATTTTGATCAGACGCTCGTTGTCGCGCGGATGAAGCCCGATCGAGGGTTCGTCAAGTACGTACAACGCGCCGACCAGGGATGCTCCGAGGTTTGTGGCGAGTTGAATCCGTTGAGCCTCGCCGCCCGACAGCGTCGAAGCCAATCGGTCAAGGGTCAAGTACACCAGGCCCACATCCATCAGGAACTTCAGTCGGCTGCGAATTTCGTGCAGCAATCTGCCGGCGATTTCCATTGAACTGTCGTCGAGCGTGATGTTTTCGAAAAACGCCGCTGCTTCTTCTGCAGTCATCGCGCATATCTCGGGAAGCGTCTTGCCGGCGACGCGAACCAGTCGCGCTTCGAGCCGCAATCGCGCGCCGGCGCACGCCGGACACAATGTGTAGCCTCGGTACTTCGACAGAAAGACTCGCACGTGGAGCTTGTACTTTTTTGTCTCGAGCCAGTCGAAAAATCCGATAACACCGTCGAATCCGTTGCGTCCCCGGACGATGGTCTTTTGTTGCTCTCGATTGAGCGTGCGGAAGGGAACATCGGTCGGAATACCCGACTGCTTCGAGAACTTCAATAGCTCGCGTTGCGCCCATTCGTACTGCGGCTTGGTCCAGGGCTCAATCGCGCCCCCGGCGAGGCTCAGCTCGCGGTTCGGAATGACCAGGCCCAGGTCGAGGCCTATCGTGTTGCCGAAGCCCTGACAAGTTGGACACGCGCCAAACGGATTGTTGAAGCTGAACAGTTGGGGCTCCGGCGCGGCGTACCGGATCGCGCAAGGCTTGCACTCGAATCCTTCAGAGAACTTCATTCGAGTGCGCGTCTCATCGGCGGGTTCGATGACTGCCTGACCGTGCCCTTCCTGGTAGCAAACTTCAAGCGAGTCAACCAGCCGCGCTCTCACATCGGGCCGCGCCGCCAGGCGGTCGACCAGCACGAAGGTGTCGTCGAAATTCTCGCCGGCGTAACTGTCGGGCGTTGCAAGCTCGATCACCTGGCCGTCCTTGTAAAGGCGCGTGAATCCCCGCTGCAGCAAGCTCATCAGATGAGCCTGGATGCGTGTGCGCTGGCTGGTCTGTTTCCCCGCTCGTTTCTTCGGCTTGGGACCTCCGTTTAGGCTAGCCTCGACCTCTTCCATTCCGGCTGAAGCTGGAAACATCACGTAGAAACGCGTGCCTTCGGGTAGGCTGAGCACTTCATCCGCCACCGATTCGGGCGTATCACGATGGACTTCGCTTCCACAGTTTCCGCAGAAGGTCTTGCCAATGCGGGCGAACAGCAACCGTAGGTAGTCGTAGATTTCTGTTTGAGTCGCGACAGTCGAGCGCGGGTTGCGAGTCGAGTTCTTTTGTCGAATTGAGATGGCTGGGCAGATGCCGATCACCTCGTCGACATCCGGTTTGTCCATTCGTTCAAGGAACTGTCGAGCGTAGGCAGACAAGCTTTCGACGTATCGGCGCTGGCCTTCGGCATAGACGGTGTCGAAGGCGAGACTGGATTTGCCGGAGCCGCTCACGCCGGTAACCACGGTGAGCTTTCCGATCGGAATATCGAAGCTGATGTTCTTGAGGTTATGAACTCGTGCGCCGCGGACGCTTATGACTTCTTCTGGCATTGTTCCGTGCTCGCTAGTGCAATGTACCGATCGCATGTGCGCGACAGCGCCCTCATGCGAATCCAGTATTCTAGCACCTCGAAGCGAGCCGGATCAATTTCCTCGATGGGTTTTTACACTGACTTGTGTATATTCGATTCACATTGC
>DATMCM010000673.1:0-2766 GCA_035558335.1 Blastocatellia bacterium
CCAAAGGCTGAAGCAGGTTCAAGCGGTTAAAGACGACTTTGGTCTGCGAAACGATGTTCGATGAGAACGCGTGGGTCACCGAAGTCAGGTAATTCTGATTCCGACCGTTCTGACCAGTGTTGAATCCCACATAGGGGCTGAAGCTGATTGTCCCAAGCGGATTCGCAAACTCCTGGAACGCGCCGCGAAAGTAGATTTGCGTCTTGTCGCTCCAGTTGTAATCAAAGCGGCCAACCGTCTGCCAGTCATTGACCGGGGCGCCGCCGCCCAGGTCCTGCGCTCTCTGAACGCGAACCTGTCCGAAGGCAGGAAGCCCACCGGGCAGCGCGGCGAATGAATTGAGGGGGTCACCTGTATCCGGGTCAAAAAAATTGTCCCGGCCGATTTGGTCGATCACCTGGTTTACGCTAAGAACCTGGCCGTTGATCGGAGTGGCCAGAGAGAAAGCGTTGAAGTAGTTCCTTGTGTTTACATCTGATGCTGCGATGTATTGCGCAGTCGGAACGAGGCTGATCTCCTCTCCAGTGCTACGGACCCGCGTCCATTCAGTGCTGCTGAAAAAGAACAGCTTGTCTTTGATAATCCGCCCGCCCACTGAATAGCCGAACTGATTGCGGGTGAAAACGCCCTTTGGAATACTGTTGGCGTTGTTGTCGAAGCCGTTCGACGCAAGAGCCGAAACGCGATTGAACTCATAGAGCGAGCCGTGGAAAGAATTCGATCCGGCCCTGGTCGCCACGTTGACGATGCCTCCAGAGGCGCGTCCGTATTCGGCCGAGAAGTTGCTGGTGATTACCTGAAACTCCTGAACTGAATCGAGCGGCACGTTCTGGCCGATGGTTGCGGTGAACGTGTCAACGTTCTCGCCACCATCCAGCAATATGTTGGTGCTGGCGGATCGCAGACCGTTGATCGAAAACCCGGTACCTCGCGCGGTGGCGCCCTCAGAGTCGGTCGCATTGCCTGAAATGCCGACCAGCGCGTACGGGTTGCGCGTCAAGGTCGGCAGCTCGGTGATCTGTCTTTGTGAAACAGTGTCGGAGAGCTGTTGCGATTGGGTGTTGACCTCCACGCCGCTTTCACCCGCTACCACGGTGACCGACTCGGTCGTGCCCGTGGGCGCGAGCGTTGCATCGACCGAGAGCTTTGCGCCGACCGTAATCTGCGCCTGCGACTTGTGCGGTGCGAAGCCACTGCCTCCGGTGACGGTTATGTCGTAAACACCGGGCTGCAGGTTGGTGATGGTTGCAAAGCCTTCCTCATTAGTCGTGGTAGTCCGCTCGGCGCTGGTCGCCGTTGACTTGACGCTGACCGTCGCGCCCGGAACCACCGCGCCTTGAGGATCGGTTACCTTCACCGTCATCTGACCGGTCTCGGCCTGCGCAAACGCAGCCACCGGTCCTAGCGACAACAGAAGCAAAACTGTCAGGAGACTTGCAACCGCCTCCCTGAGTGTCTTTCGTCTTAGATTCATCTGGACTTCCTCCTGGGTGTTAAGGTAGCTCTGAAAACAAGCCCACTCGCGCGAGCGCATCCATTCAGCTACCGATCTCGTCAATCTCTTCGTGGAGATCGACGCACTATACAAAGCGCTGGAACAAACATCCTTCATCGCGAAACTTGTTCTCGTTCCATTGCTCATTTAACTCTTACTGGTTGGGTGTTCTCGCCTGTTGAGCGAGGCGTTTTACTCCGCTATTCTAAGGATACTGCTTGACCCTAGCTAGCCGTCGTAGATGAGAGCACGGATTCTCTTCTCGTCAGGTTTCTTTAGCTTCAGATAAGAGTGTGGTCATTCGAGCGTTATCTTTAGGCAAGTTAGAGGCCCAATTGGGTTACAAACGAAGGTTGGGGTAACTCCCTAAAATGGCATAGCTTAGGCGAAGGCAACTGCCATATCCGCGGTCCAAGTTTGAGCCGAGATTTCAAAATTTCGGAAAATCTCCAAAAGAATGGAGATTTGGCAGCCCGACTCGACCGGAGAGGCAAAAGACTATTGCTTGTTAACGGCCCGGCGGAGTCTTTCGATAGCTTCCTTCACTTGAGCTGCATTGGGAGCGTCAGGTAGGTCGTGCAGATAGGTCTTGAAGGCCTCGATTGCCTTCGGATAGTCCTTCTTCTGAAAGTAGAGATCTCCCAACAAGAGCTGTGCACCCGGCATCTCAGACTTCCTCATCGCGTATGCGCGGCTTAACGCTTTTTCGGCACGGTCCAGGCTTCCTGTCTGTAACAGCGCCGTGCCTAGGTTAAACTGAGCGAGCGGGTTGTCGGGCTCTGCCTCGCTAGCCTCGCTGAGAACAGCAACTGCTGCGGCATATTTATCCTGTCTGATCATCACCATTCCGAGCTTGATCTTGAGATCAACCGCGTCGGCGGTCTCGAGGGTCAGTCCCTTCTTTAGCTCCTCCTCGGCTTGCGCCCACTTCTGCGCTCCTATCAGTGCTTCGATGAGCGGAGGATTTAACCTCCGCGCGACATCGGTGTCGCCGTTGGTCTGAAGCTTGCGCAGGATTTCAGCCGACTCTTTGTACTTCCCCTGTTGGTTAAGCACGATGCCCAGGTTGAGCTGAGGGAGATACGCCTTGTCGTTGATCTTTATCGCGTGCCGAAGCGCATCCGCCGCCGAATCCAACCGATTCAGCTTCATGTAGATCACTCCCAGATCGTTGTAGGCGCGAAAGTAATTGGGTTCCAACGCGATTGCGCGCTTGAGCGGCTCGATCGCTTGTTCAAACTGTTGCGCTCGAATCATGCCGAGAGCCGACT
>DATMCM010000674.1:0-10449 GCA_035558335.1 Blastocatellia bacterium
CCTCATCGTGGGCGCGCCGCTGCCAACTGAGAAGCCCGGGTTGCAGCGCGTCAATGTTCGAAACCTCGGCACGGGCGAGGTGAGCGTCGCGCTGGTTGCCGTCACCGCTTCTGGAAAGCGCGTAACGTCCTCGGTCATGGTCCCTTCCGAGAACATCACCTCTGCCGAGATCCAAACTGCCGAGAAGATCAACTCGCTCGAAGTGGACCCCGAGAAGTTGATCATTCAGACGAATTACGACAACGACTCGAGAGACATCGTCGCCAACACGCTTCTCACGTCGGCTCAGACGCTGTTCAACGACAGCAGCGCACTTTTCAACAAAGGGCAACTGGCTGAGGCTGAAGCCAAACTTCGCGAAGCAATTCTGCGCGAACCGGACAACCCGCTGCTGCACGCATGGCTGGCACGGACTCTTGCAGCGGAGAAGAAGATGGATGGGGTTGCCCCTGAAGCGGCGGCCGCGAGCAAAGTCGATCCTCCGGTTGGCGCGGCGCTTGCTTGGGCTCACATCTCGCTCGGTCAGATGACGCTCGCGCGAAATCAGCCGGCCGAGGCTGCACGCTTTTTGCGCCTTGCGGTCACCGAAGCCGAAGAGGCCCCGGCGCAATTCGCCGCGCTCGAGTCGCTGATTCAGGCGGTCGCCGCGGCAAAGATCATTCCGCAAGTGGACGAGTCCGTTCGGGCGTTCGTCACACAACTCGACGCGGCCATCAAGCAGCCTTCATCGGCAAGGCTCTCGACTTTAGTCGTCAAAAACAATCTGAAGAAATTCGTGTCCGGGCTTACGCTGTCGCCGCCTGCTGCGTGGGCGACCGAGGTGCTACAAGCCGAGCAAATCGACGCTAACCGCCTCGCCCTGGTTGCCGGGTTGAAAGTTAAGACGGAAGGGCGCGATCAGGCGGGCACTGCAGTGTTCATCCTGTTACGTTCGGGAAACGACTGGGTGCTTGAGGACGTCCAGCTTTTCAACGTGAAATAGTCTCTCGCTTAGGTTCAGGGTTCGGGGTTCAGGGTTCGGGGTTCAGGGTTTGGGGTTCAGGGTTTGGAGTTCTTCAGGTTCCGGGTTTAGCGTTTAGTTTCATCCAAGCGAACCCAAGACTCGGAACTCGTAACTACAAACCCGGAACTACGAACTCCGAACCCCGAACCTTGGACCCTGAACCCTGAACCGCGAACGCCCAACCCGGATCACATGAGGAACAACGCGCGCACAATCTTGCTGATCGCAGGTTTGTTTGCCGCGCTGATTGCGCTGAACTTCCTGTTTTTCGTCGACAGGACCGCAGAACAAGAAAGCGAGTTCAGCGCCAATCGCTCGTCATATCGCTCCACGCCTTATGGAACCCTCGCTTTCTACACCCTGCTGAAAGAAAGCGGCTTCAGCGTCTCACGATTTGAGAAACCATTCACCGACCTGAGACCTCACGACCCCGACACTCTCGTCATCATCTCGCCTCCCGAGGCGCTCCAGCCAAGCGCAGAGGAATTCGGCAGCCTTGAAAAATGGGTCCAGGCCGGAGGGGTCGCGGTAATCATTGACCGGGAGATCAACGTCAAAATCGGCGGCGCCGAGATCAATACCGTAGGCGCAGTCTCGAGCTCAACCCCGCGCGCAATTCAACCGACTTCGTACACCCGCGGCGTCGACCACCTCTCGGTGTCGCAATACGCGACGCGAGTCGAGATCAATAGCAAGGCGGCGGCTTATCACATCGGAGACGGCAAGTCGGTCGTGCTTGCCGACGCGCGAGTCGGCAAGGGCCGGCTGGTGCTTCTGACCGATCCCCACGTGGTTGCAAACAACGGCTTGCCGGAGGCGGACAACGTGGTCGCCGCCCTGAATCTGTTTTCGGACCAACCCGGCGGGTCGATTGGGTTTGACGAATACCATCAGGGTTACGGCGCATCGACTGCAAGCGGCGGGTTGATGGCTTATTTTCGCGGGACGCCCGTTCCGTGGATGATGGCGCAGGCAGGGCTGATCGCGGTGCTCGTCGTATACAGCTATGGCCGCAGGTTCGGACGCCCGATACCTCTTCGCCAGGAACGAAGAACGACCAACCTCGAATTCGTCTCGTCTATGGCAAACATCACGCGGCTTGCGCATGCGAGCGGACTTGCGATGGAGAACATTTATTCAGAGTTTCGGAAGCGGCTGTGCCGCTTCAGCAGATTGCCGGTTAAGGTTGATACCACTCGGCTCGCCGACGTTGCAGCTCGCCGCGCAGGCATCGAGGCGCACGACCTCGCTAAGCTGCTGTCCAGATGCGAGGAAGTCGCGTCCGGAGACAAGATAAGCGACTCAGAATTGCTCGCGCTTGTCTCGCGGATTCGTGAGATCGAGGCGCGTCTGGGCTCTTAAGCCGCAGCCCTTCAAGATTGATCCGACATGGGTGAGTGACTCACAAGCGGCAAAGCGGAGTAGACGGCCGTGGCAACGGTGAATTTGACTTAACAAGTCAGAGCAGGCGATCCAGCTAGCGCAAAAGGCTAGTCCCGGCGCCTACGAACCTTCTCTGCTTCGACCAACAGGACCGATCAAACTGTGCTGAGCGCCTTCTTCAACTGCTCAACCGATGTGTTGCCACCTGAGCAGATCAGGCCGACTTTCTTCGCTCGCAACTCCTCGCGCATTCGATATGCGGCCGCAAGAGCGGCGGCGCCTGCCGCTTCGGCAAGAGTGTGCGCGCGCTCGATCATCCATGCCATAGCTTGCATGATCTCCTCATCGGTCACCAGCAGAAACTTGTCGAGCAGTTCGCGGAGGATCTTCTGAGGCAAAGCGAACGCCGTGCCCGTTGCGAGTCCTTCGGCAATCGTCCGGTTGGGAGCTTCTACAAGCCGTTTTTGACTCCAGGATTGGTAAGCCGCCGGCGAACTCTCCGACTGAACTCCTATAACTCGCAGCGCCGGCTTGATCGCACCGGCGGCAATCGAAACCCCCGCAGCCCCGCTTCCGCCTCCCACCGGCACAATGATCACATCCAGCGCCGGCTCGTCGTCGAGCATCTCCAATGCTTCGGTAGCGACGCCCGCGATCAACAGAGGCTCGTCGCCGGAATGTACGTAACGATAGCCGTACCGCTGCGCCAGACTTTCACAGTGAAGCCGCGCGTCGTCGAATCTCTCGCCATGGAAAATGACCTCGGCGCCCATGCCCCGCATGGAAGCGACCTTGCCCGGGTTCGCGTCTTCGGGTACGACGATTCGCGCTTTGACCCCGAACAGCCTCGCGGCGAATGAGACAGACTGGCCGTGATTCCCGGTCGAAGCGGCGATGACTCCGGCCGCTCGCTCATCGTCTCCAAGCTGCGAAATGAGGTTCACGCCGCCGCGGACCTTGAACGATCCGACCGGCTGATAGTTCTCGTGCTTGATGAAGACTTCAGTTCCGATCAGTTCATTGATCGCCGAGTAAGAATGCATTGCCGTGGGCCGTAGGTATGGAGCGATTCGCTGTCGAGCCGCAAGCACGTCTTCGAGGGTTGGGGCTCTCATAGTGTGCACTATGGCGGGGGAGCTCGCGCTCAGTCAAGCAGGTCGCGCTGAGAAGCCGAGTGCGACAGACGAGGGGCTGGGATTCTAGCAGGCTGCTGAAAAACCATTGATCGCCACTAAGCCACTAAGACCCAAAGCAGCACAAACCCAGCAACTGATTCACTGCTTTGGTGCGGCTTCGTGTCTTTGTGCCTTTTTGGCGGGCTCCTATTTTTCAGCAGCCTGCCAGGTTCCCTGAGCGAGCGCTTCCTGTACAGCTATGACAATCATTTCCGAAAGGGCGTCATAGCTCGCCTCACCTTCCTCGCGCGAAGCCGCGCGCGGATCGCCGAAGTACGCTTCTACACCGCCTGCCTCGGTGAAGCTGGTCGCGCCTTCGCGGATTTTTTCCGCGATCGAGATCGGCACTCGCTCGAGCTCGCGGCGAACTTCGTCGCGAACAAGCTCGGGGCGCGCGGCCATCACCAGCGAAGTCTCGTACGAACCCGCGTGACAGTCACCTCGTCGAAACTCTTCGGTCAGCGTTGCGGCCCACCGCCGTCGCCGATTGTCCGGGAAGGCGACCAACCGCCCCGTCTGCTTCTTCACGCTCTCGATTGCCTCGTCGATCGAGGCGACGTGCTCGGGCTCGAGGTGCGAGTTCGCTATGGTGACGAGCCGGGCGCCTTGCGCGTAAAGCGCAACGCAAATATCGCGAACGAGCGCCGCAGCGGTTTCCCGTTTGATCGAAATGGTTCCGGCGAAATCCGCGCTGAAATCAGTCACGCTGTAAGCAACGGGAGGCAGCACGAGCGCTTCGATGCCCTGCGCGTTGAGCTTTGCGGCGGCGCGGCGCGACATCTCTTCGGAGATTATTACGTCAGTCGCCAGCGGCAAGTGCGGGCCGTGCGCTTCGGTTGAACCGATTGGGAGAATCGCAACAACGCCTCGGGTGAGAGCCTCGCGCGCTTCTTTCCAGGTGAGATTTTGGAATGCGGTCATGGCTAGTTTCGCATCAGTGCTTGAAAGCCAGCTTGTTCGAGAAGTGTCGATCAGTGGTTGGCTGCCGTCAACCCTATCTCACTCATCACGACAAAAGAAATGCAGTAGGTTAACCCCCATTCTTTGTCGCGTCGTTCACGATAAAGATCGAACGCACGTTCATACAGTTGTTCCGAAATCGGGACGATCTCCGCGGTAGGATCCTGTTCGAGGGAGTCGATCAGCTCAACGGCTGCCTGTCGAAAAGCCTGTTTGGCAAGCGCATTCCCAATCTCGAGGATTACAGGACGCGTCGTGACCAGACGAGTTCCATTGGCCTCGAGTCGTTTTGAAATCTGTTCAGCTTGTTCGTGATGTGCATCTTTGGGCGACGAGAGCGCTATCGCAAACGATGTATCCAGGAAGACTTCCTTAAGATTACTCGCTTGCTCTTCCATATAGATAGTCGTGTATTCGCTCGGACCAATCCGGCGGTCCGTCTAATCTGAGTGATCTTGCAACGCGTAGGAAGGACCGGCTCTTGGTTTCGTTTGTGGCTTTTTCTTCAACGGTTACTAGCACTCGCGTGTTAGGTTCCAGATCAAGTGGTTCGTCCGGCCGAAGCACTTCACCGTCGAACGTTGCCTCAACTGTCCTACTCATTTGCTCCCTCCTCGCTCAGGATATCACACATCGACGTTACCTTAGATCAGTTCCATCCCATTCGCTCACGAAGGAACGTGATGTGCGCGACGTGATGCTTGCCGTGCCAGGCATACAGGCAGGTGTTTTTCCCAACGCTGACCACTCCTATGTCCGGATGCTTGAAGTGTCTCGCGAAATCTGCCGCGCCGAGTGAACGAAGCAGAATCACCCATCGCTCGTGCAACGACCCGAGCAACGCTAACGACACGTCGATGGGGGCCGAGCGCGAGTCTTCAAGTTGCGCCCATCGGTTCTCGTCATAAGGCTTGATTGTGGGCGTGTCTTCAGTCAGCGCCAGCCGAAGCCGGATGTAAGAATTCAGGTGACTATCGGGCACGTGATGGACTACCTGTCGAACGGTCCAGCCTTCGGGACGATAAGGCGTCTCGAGTTGCTCGGCGGACAAGCCTTCTACCGCGGCTCGAAGCTTCGCTGGAGCTTCCGCGATTTCGTCTATTGCGGTTTGGATCTGAGTCTCAGTAGGGTTGCCTTCCAGTCTAAACTGCCCGATCGGATATCGCAGGTCCATTGATACCTCCACTGTAGGGGCGCACCTCCGAGGGTGCCCCTCGTTCCGCGTGATTAGGATGGGACCATCGAGGGGCGCCCGCGGAGGGACGCTCCTACAGGGTTATCCTCAACCTGACTCTGCGCTACTGCTTCAGCGCCCGCCGGTCGATCTTGCCTCGATCATTCTTCGGAAGGTCATCCCTGAACTCGATCCAGCGCGGATACTTGTAAACGGCCAGTCTGCGTTTCACATACTCTTTCAATTCCCGCTCGAGTTCGGCGCTCGCATCAAAGTTAGCGTTCAGCACGATGAATGCCTTCGGCTTGATCAGCTTCTGTTCGTCGCTCGCCCCGATCACCGCGCATTCGCGAACCGCATCGTGCTCGACCAGGCAGTTTTCGATCTCGGTCGGAGAGACGAATATGCCGCCGACTTTTAGCATCTCGTCCGTGCGCCCGCAATACCAGTAGTAGCCGTTTTCATCGCCCCGAAATTGGTCGCCGGTCGTGCACCAATCGCCGGCAAAGGTCGCCTTCGAGCTTTCATGCGCGTTCCAGTAGCACAACGCCGCTGAGTCGCCCTTGATCTTTAGAGTGCCCATCTCACCCGTCGCGACCGCGCGGCCCTCAGCGTCGACTATTGCCGCTTCGTAGCCAGGAACGATCTTGCCAAGACTGCCCGGCTTCACGTCGCCCGGAGAATTTGTGATGTAGATGTGAAACATCTCGGCCGAGCCGATGCCGTCGAGAATTTCGACTCCGAAGGTCTGCATCCAGCGATCGTAGAGCTCGGGCGGCAACGCTTCGCCGGCCGACAAACAGAATCGTAATGAAGACAAGTCGTAGCGGTCACGCGCGCCTTCAACTTGAAGCATCGCATTGATCATCGTCGGCACGCTTGTGAGAATCGTCGGTCTGTAGCGGTTGATCATCTCGAACATCGTCTCAGCCGTCGATCTCTCTGCAAACAGCGCGGTCGCGCCGCCCACCGCGAATGGGAACAGCAAGTTGGTCCCGGTCGCGTAGCCGAAGAACAGCTTAGGCACGGAAAGGGTTATGTCGTCCTTGTTGATCCCCAGAACCTTCTTCGCATAGAGCTCGGTGTTGTAGGGCAAGTCGTGTTGCAGATGGACGGCGGCTTTGGGATTGCCCGTCGAGCCCGAGGTAAAGAGCCATATCGCTATGTCGTCGACAGAAGTGGGCGCATTCTCCAACTCGTCGGATGCGTTTGAGGTGACCTTCTCGTACGACACAACCGATGATCGCTGCTCAAGTCCTTCGAGCCTCCCGGACACTTTGGTTTTCGGAACAATGGTGTACCTCAAGTACCGAGACCGAGAAGCGGCCGGCGCGAAGTGTTCCATCACGCTTGCGTGAACCACTGCGACCTTGGCGCGCGTGTAGTCGAGGTAGTACTCGTAATCCGACGTCGTCAGAATCGTGTTGACCATCGTGACGATTCCGCCGATCTTGGCCACTCCGAACCAGGTTGCGACGAATTCGATCGAGTCGGGCAGGACGATCAACACACGATCTTCCATCTCGACGCCGAGCCCCAGTAGCGCGTTGCCCACGCGGTTAGCCATTCGCTGAACGTCCCGGTAGGTGAACTCCCGATCTTCATAGAAAACAGCAACGCGATCTCCGAGTCCTTCATTGACTCGGTCATCGAGGTAGTAGCCTGCAATATTGAATCGCTCGGGGAAAGAAACGGTCATCGTTCATCGCTCCGTCAACGGTATCGTCGAAGTATTGCCTGCTTTGGATTGTAAACGGAAGCCGCCGCGCGCGCTAACCCGGCCGCCGCCTAGTCAAGAGTGCGGTTAGCAATTACTGTTTCTCTGTTGCGCGGTGCGCTCGCTGCGATTTGATCTACGGGGAGGCTCGGGGCTGGGCGTTTGATCTTTGGAAAAGAGGAAATACTATGACTGACAATCCTGATATGATCCAAATCCTGCAAGAAAGAATTCCTCCATTTTCAAAGCTGCTCGGCATTGAGTTCCGAAGCGCGTCTCCTGAGCGCCTGGTTGCCGAGATGCTTGTTCGTAAGGACCTGTGTACGACACCGGAAATCCTGCACGGTGGAGCGATCATGGCATTTGCAGACACTCTCGGCGCCTGTGCAACGGTGCTCAATCTTCTGGAAGGATTTGGAACGACCACCATCGAATCGAAGACAAACTTCTTTGCACCTGCTGCAGTCGGCACGACGGTGAGCGGAGAATGCCTCGCCCTACACCGGGGCAGACGCACAATGGCGAAGGTCACCACAAAGACACCAAGACACAAAGGACCATAAACCCTGTTTTTGTATAACTTGGTGAAGCTGCTGCCTTCGTGGCAAGTCAGAATCCGCAAGCCCAAACACTTACGCACCATCGCCAACATAATCGTTGTGTTCAGGTTGACAACGCGGCGTCAATCCCCGAGCATCATATTGTTCCCTTCAAAAAACAAAAACAAATCCGAGGGGATATTTCGTCCGATCAAGGAGTGTGCAAATGCGTGTTAATCTCAGACTCTCCCGTTCTATCGCTGTGCCCGCAAGCGCGATCCTGGCGCTGGTCCTTTTGACCGCCGCACAGGCTGCCCAGCGTGGTAATCAATCAAACATTCGCATTGACAACTTTGGTTGTATCAATGAGCAACTCTATCGTGGCGCTCAACCGGGCAGGGGGGACTACGCCGATTTGGCGGCGCTTGGCGTGAAGTCCGTCATCGACCTGCAACAGGACGGCGAGCGAGACGAACCGCAACAGGTCGAAGCGGCAGGAATGAAGTTCTACCGCATAGGCCTCAAGGACAATGCGTGGCCCACTCAAGCTCAAGCTGAAGAGTTTCTCAAGCTCGTCAATGATCCCGCTAACCAGCCGGTGTTTATCCACTGTCATGGAGGCCGTCACCGGGCTGGAACTATGACTGCGATCTACAGAATGACTCACGACGGTTGGAGTGCCGATAAAGCATACGCAGAGATGAAGCGGTACGGATTTGATAAGGGATTCGGTCACGGCACACTAAAGGATTACGTGTACGACTACGAAGGACGCATGAATCAAAAGGGTGTCGCGAATCAAAAAGGCGTCGCGACCAGCGCAACCCGTTGAGTCGTTGCTGCGGTTCGAAGTGGGGTTCGCCGGAACCGGTCGGCGAACCCATCTCGTCCGATGGCTACTGCGCATAGGGAACGGTCTAAGGGTACACTGCTACCTTCAAAACCCCATCCAACCGTTTGCCGAAGATCTAGTATCCGCTCTCGATCTCGTCGAGCGGTACGGTATGAATGAGGAGTGGCGTGTGCGCAAGTCCATACCGAAGATCGTTGTCAGCGTAAGTCGAATAAGCGCTTCGCTCATGCTCGCATCTGCTTTCGACTTCTTCGACGTGAAAGTTGTTCACTCCTCATAAACCGTCGGTCGCTTCGATTCCACTTCATTCCGCCACTCGGCGTTTCCCTGGTCCTGTAATCACAGCGTCTGGGTGCTGATTGTGCTCGAACCGTGTCTCGAAGCCTTACACCTAAAGGGCCAAGGAACCGGGCAATGGCACGCCGTAAACAGAGGCTACCGTACTTCGAAAAACAAGTCACATGACTTCAGCTTAGTCCTTTCGTTGGGGCCTTTCGCGTAGGAAGGGGCCAGATTCTTCCCGTATATATATGATGCTTTGTTGGGCTCTTGTGCTCTGATCGATTTTGTGGCTTGGCGTTTGCCTCGCAGTATTGTAGGTAAGGTGCGCCTTTGGGATGAACGAAAGGAGATGCAATGAACGAGAAACGCATTAATGGACGCTACGAAGAACCCGGAAAGGTCGGACTATTGATGACAGAGGGCCTGGTGGAGAAAGTGCTGAAGGCAGGCGCGCAAGTAACGCAACTGGGCCATCAAGCGGCTCGAATTCGGACCGCCGCTTCTGACGCAATCGAGGACGCTAAGATGGAGGCGAGGCGCGCGGCCAAGCGGGGCTACAACCTCGCCGAAGACTTGGTCGAAGATACCGCTCATCGTATCAAGCGGGCTCCCTTGAAGTCCGTGGCAGTTGGATTCGGCGCCGGATTGCTAGCAGGCGCAATATTCGCGCGGCTATGGAGACGCTAGGTTGGCGATAGCGACTCCGCAACGACGTTAAGAAGTAAACGACCTAACGCGGGCGTCCCTCGCAGTTGCCCTGCTCGCTGGATAGGGAACTCTCCCAAGCGAGGGGCGTCGTGGACGTGCGCGCTATCACGCCATTGCGGTGAGTTAGGTAGTATCCCTCGGTGGGCTCATCGTGGACAAAGTGGACGGTTGTTCAGCAGATGAAACATGTGAGCCCTGTCTCTTCGCGTAGACCTGGGTAAATTCCGCGCCGAGAAAAAGAATCTGCGCCGAATAATAGATCCAAACAAGCAATATCACGAGCGAGCCGGCGGCGCCGTAGGCGGACGCAATACTGCTTCTCCCGAGATACAATCCGATCAATGCCTTGCCGATTGTGAATAGCAGAGACGTGGCAGCGGCTCCTATCCAAACATCGTTCCAGGCAATTCTCACATCCGGCAGCAGCTTAAAGATCATCGCAAACATCAGTGTCACCACCCCGAAGGAAACCAATACGTTCAAGACCTGTAGCACCGATGGTGATATAACCATCACACTCGCGAGCGAGTCGTTCAGCGCCGCTAACGCTGCGCTTATGACTAGCGACACAAGCAGTAGAAAGCCAGTACCCAGCACCATCGTAAAGGATAGAAATCGATCTTTAATCAGTCTTAGGATCGTCTGATGGGGCCCG
>DATMCM010000675.1:0-25792 GCA_035558335.1 Blastocatellia bacterium
CATCCCCGAGTAACGATCGGCAGAGGCTCGATCATCGGCGACCGCGTCACGCTGCAATCGGGCGTGGTCATTGGCGACGATTGCCGAGTCGGCGACGACGCGCTGATCCATCCGAATGTCTCGATCTATTCAGGCTGCGAAATCGGGCGAAGGGTCATCGTCCATGCCGGAACGGTAATCGGCTCTGACGGATTTAGCTTCGTGCCTGACGAAAACGGGCATCAGGTCAAGTTGCTACAGCTTGGACGAGTTATCATCGAAGACGATTGCGAAATAGGAGCGAATTGCGCGATCGATCGAGGAGGCTTCGACGACACGATTCTTCGGCGCGGAGTAAAGCTCGACAACTTGATTCAAGTTGGACACGGCTGCGAGATCGGCGAAGACACAGTCGTTGCGGCGCTCGTGGGATTCGCGGGCGGAACCGTCGTCGGCAGGGGTTGCGTGTTTGCAGGCCAGGCCGGCACCAACCATCACATCACCATCGGCGACGGGGTCACGGTCATCGGTCAGGCGGGAGTTACCAAGAACGTAGCGGCCGGCTCGGTCATCGCCGGGATGGGTCAGCAGTACAATTCGTGGCGTCGTTCGCAGGTGTTATACTCGAAGCTCCCTGAGTTGGCTGAGCGGTTGAAGCAGTTGGAGGGAATTGTTCAAAAGCTGACAGGATCGTCCGAGGAGTAAAGCTGGTTTCAGGATCCGAAGTCATCCCCATTGATACGACAGGAGGCTATGGAAACACTGCTGGACATAACCCAGATCCAGGCGATCTTGCCGCACCGTTATCCGTTCTTACTCGTCGATCGAATCATCGAGTACGAGCTGGGTAAGCGCGTTGTTGGCATCAAAAACGTCACGCTTAACGAGCCTTTCTTCGCGGGGCATTTTCCCGGAGCGCCTGTCATGCCCGGGGTTCTGATAGTCGAAGCAATGGCGCAGACGGCGGGCGTGATGATGCTGGCAAACCTGCCCGATCGCGAATCAAAGCTCGTCTTCTTCACCGGAATAGACGCGGCTAAGTTCCGACGTCCGGTTGTGCCCGGCGACCAGCTGAGGCTCGAGTTGACCGTTCAACGGCTGCGGCCGCGATACATCAAACTGCGCGGCGAGGCGTACGTCGACGGCGAACTGGTCGCAGAGGCGGAAATCTCTTCAGCACTTGTCGATCGCTCGGTGGTCGAGCGCGGCGAACAATTCAACAACGCCGCCTTCAAGCCCGTCGAAAGATGATGGAACCTCGCGAAGTGTCGATCCACCCGACAGCCATAGTCAGTCGAAAGGCGGAACTGGGAAGCAATGTTTCCGTCGGACCTTACTCGATCATCGGCGATGACGTGGTCCTGCACGACGACACTCGCGTAGCCAGTCACTGCGTCATAGAGGGCCCGTCTGCGTTCGGCCGGGCTTGCACCTTCTTCCCGTTTGTATCGGCCGGTCAGGCGCCGCACGATCTCAAGTACCAGGGCGAACCGAGCCGCCTTCGCGCCGGCGAACGAAACGTCTTCCGCGAGTATACGACGCTGCACCGGGGCACCGAAGTCGGTGGCAATCTGACCGAGATCGGCTCGGACAATCTCTTCATGGCGCAAGCTCACGTCGCTCACGACTGCCGTATCGGGGACCACGTGATCTTTGCCAATGGCGCAGTATTGGCCGGTCACGTGATCGTCGAGGACTATGCTACTCTCGGCGCCTTCTCGGGAATACATCAGTTTTGCCGAGTCGGACGGCACGCGTTCATCGGGGCATTCTCGGCGGTCGTGAAGGATGCGTTGCCCTACGCCCGCACGGTAGGGAATCACGCGCGATGCTATGGACAGAACACGCTTGGTTTGAAACGACGTGGGTTTTCGAGCGAGGAGATCAGAAGAATAACGCACGCGTTCCGGCTGCTGCTTGCGGCGAAGCTGAACACGACTCAGGCAGTCGACGCGATAAAAAGAGAGTTGACCGGCTGGCCCGAGATCGACTATCTGATCGAATTCATCGAAGGCTCTCAACGAGGCGTGACAAAGTGACTGTTGATCCGTGAGTCGTGGCTCGTAATCCGTGGATCGATCAGACGAGATAAGAAGATGAAAATACTTGTGCTCAACCAGTCCGGGGTAGAAGAATTGCTTCCGATCCGGGAATGCATTCCGGTGATGGAAGAGGCGCTGGCCAGCCTCGCCAGGGGCGACGCTCATCAGCCGCTTCGCATGATAATTCAACCGCCGGGAGCGGCGGGCGATATGGCGCTTATGCCTTCGTACCGCGCCGGCGAGCGCGCCGCCTACGGGCTGAAAGCGGTTTGTTTCTTCGCAGGGAATACCGTCAGGGGTCTCGATTCGCATCAGGGCGGAGTGATGCTGTTCAGCGCGGACACCGGAGAACTGCTCGCATTGATGAACGCTTCAGCGATCACTGCTATCAGAACGGCTGCGGTATCGGGCGTTGCGACAAAGCTGCTGGCGCGAGAAGACGCGAGCGAGCTTGCGATCATCGGCTCGGGCGTGCAGGCTCGCGCGCACCTGGAAGCGATGTCCTGCGTTCGCGCAATCAAACGCGCGCGAGTCGCAAGCTTGACCTTCGATCACGCCCGACGATTTGCTGAAAGACTTAGATCGGACTATGCATTTCCTATCGAGCCGGTCGACAGCGTCGAAGCGGCGGTTCGCGACGCAGACGTGATAGTCACCGCGACGACAGCCGACCACCCGATCGTTCAGCGCGCTTGGATTTCAGAAGGCACACATTTGAATGTTGTCGGCTCGAGCATACCGACCACGCGTGAGATGGACACAGCTACGATGGCGGCTGCGAGCCTGTTCGTTGACCGGCGCGAGTCTACGTTGAACGAAGGCGGGGATTATTTGTTTGCCATGCGAGAGGGCGCGATCGGGCCAGAGCATATCCGCGCTGAGATTGGAGAGTTGTTGACCGGCATGAAAGCGGGCAGAACTTCGCCGGAAGAGATCACTCTGTTCAAGTCGCTGGGTCTTGCTATCGAGGACCTGGCGTCCGCCGATTACCTCTATCGCAAAGCGCAGGAAACTCGATCCGGGACGTGGGTTGAATTCTGAGACAGTTGAAGGTAGTCAGTAGTCCGTAGTCCGTAGTCAGTAGTCCGGAGCTCGAGGGCGCGCGAACTTCATTACGAACAAGTAACCACCGAGTACGGACTACTGACTACGGACTACTGACTACTGACTACTGACTACTGACTACTGACTACTGACTACTGACTACTGACTACTGACTACTGACTACTGACTGACCGCCAACCATATATGAAATACGGTTTGATAGCAGGCAACGGGCGATTCCCGTTTCTCGTGCTTGAAGGCGCGCGAGCGCAGGGGGTCGAAATTGTCGTCGCGGCGATCAACGAAGAGACCGCACCAGAGATCGATAGCCACGCGGAGCGGGTCGAATGGATGGGGGTCGGGCAACTGGGCCGACTCATTCGCTTCTTCAAACGCGAACACGTCACTCACGCGATCATGGCGGGCCAGGTCAAGCACCGCCAGATCTTCCGGTTGAACGCGTTGCCCGATCTTCGAATGGTCCGCATGCTCACCCGGCTGCCAAAGAAGAACACTGACAGCCTGATCGGCGCCGTAGCCGAGGAACTTGCGGGCGAAGGAATCACGCTGATCGAGTCGACGACTTTTCTGGAGCCGTTCCTCGCTCGCCAGGGAGTGCTTACTCGGCGCAAGCCGAATAAGGAGGAGCGCGCTGACTTCCAATATGGTCTTGAAGTGGCAAGAGAAATTGGCCGGCTCGATTTGGGTCAGACTATTTGTGTAAAGGATCGAGCGGTTGTCGCTGTTGAAGCGATGGAAGGAAGCGACGCCGTCATAGCTCGCGCGGGCGAAATCACCTGCGGCCGGCCCTTCGTCGTTGTCAAGACTGCCAAGCCGAATCAGGACATGCGATTCGACGTGCCGGTCATCGGGGTGCCTACCATCGAAACGATGAACAGCGCCGGCGCCACTGGAATTCATGTCACACCTAACAAGACCTTGCTCTTTGATAAACCGCAGCTTGTCGAACTTGCCGACCAGTCGGGTATCTGCGTGGTTGCCGGCGAGTAGCAGCCTATAGTCAGAGTCAGTGGCCGATGGTAAACTGTCCGGCGAGTGGGAACGATCGAGATGATGAGAAACAACACTGGCGAGCCCGATCCGGAGAGCGCGATCATCGATGCCGAGTTGCTGGTCAAATACCGGATGATCAGCCGCGCTATTGAAACTCTGGAGCGGGCGATCGACAGCGCGCCACGCCACGTTGGGCTCCGTGAGAAACTGGGAGAAATACTGGTTGATGCGGGGTTGCGCGACCAGGCCGCGCAGCACTGCCTCGCGCTTGCCAGCTTGCATATTTCGGCCGGCGATGTCGAGAAGGCTAATGAGAGACTGCTGGAAGCCAAGCGTCTCGATCCAAGGGTCTCGGTAACTGGCCCGTTGCGCGCGGCTCGGCGGACCGAACCAGCTCAGCTTCGCTCCCAGAAGATTCTGTCAGGCAATCTCGCCGAAGTGAGCCTGTTCGACATCGTTCAGATCCTCGAAAACAGCAGATTGAGCGGGGCCCTCACAGTCACCTCGACCGCGGCCAGCGGAGAGATTCATTTCGATGAAGGCCTGGTGATCGGAGCAAAATCGGGCGTTGACATGGGACGCAAGGCGCTGAGCAATCTGGCAGGCGCGGCCGACGGTTCATTCGAGTTCGAAAAGTCGAACGCGGTTTACACGCGGACGATTCAAGCTACAAGCAACACCGCACTGATACTTGATCTGCTTCGCACTAAGGACGAAGAAGACCACGCGCTCGGCAGGCTCGACCCTCTCCAGTAGCCACCGATCAACAAGCAAAAAGAAAGCGAGAGTGAACAATTTGCTCACTCTCGCTTCTGATCTGGACCTTGCGTGCGCGATTAAGGCTTGGGAACCGCGGGCGCTGCCACTGCCGGGTTTGCCTTGTTGTACTCGTTTATGAAGTCCTGGGTGACGTCGGTCCGCTGGTCGAACCAGAGAAGGGTCCCGGACTGGACTGCATTGGCGACGTCGACAAGCAATACGATTCCGCGCGCTTTTGTATACTGTTCGGCGAACTTTCCAAGCTTTGCCGTTATGGGCTCGAACGCCTTATCGCGGGCGCGCCCGGCGTCAGCCTGAATGTCTTCGCCTTTTCGCTGGTAGTCCTTTTTCATGATTGCGAGCTGCTCGGTCTGCTCGGCGATCTTTGCAGCCGACAACGTAGATGCCTGGGCCTTGATGGTCGCTTCAAGCGAACTGATTCTGTCGGCGATCCCCTGAGCCTCTTTCACCCGCGGCTCGAACTGCCGGTTGAGCGCTTCGATCCGGGTCTTGAACTCCGTGACCTGCTGCTGAAACATAGCCGTGTTGATGACGGCGATCTTACCCTTGGGAAGCGCGGCTGGTGGCGCGCCGGCTGCTTGCGGTGTCAACCCTGATGTCACTTGCTGGGCGGAAGCTACGACGCCGAGGAGCGCGAGCGCAACCGCTGTTAGCGCTGGTTTGAAATACCTCATCACTGACTCCTATCCGTCGCTACGGTTTCTTGATCGGGGGTTTGGCCGGCGTTGTCGTGGGCGTTGTTGCCGGCGCGGATGCAGCAGGAGCGACGGCGCCAGAAACCGGGTTAGCCTTGTTGTATTCGACGATGAAATCATCGGTTACATCGGCGCCCGGGTTCCAGTAGGCCAACGCTCCGTTCTGCGCGGCGGCCGCCAGATTGAAGATCGTGACGATGCCGCGCTGCGTGGCATAGGTCGTTACAAACTGAAATAGCTTGTCGCGAATTGGCTTTGTCGCGGTATCAACGGTCCTTTCGTAGTCGGCTTTCAAGTCCTCGTAGTCTCGGGTTCCGCGCCGCTTAAGCTCCTCGTAACCGTTTTGCAACTCCTGGCATTTCTCGGGCGTCAGATTCGGACACTTTGTCCGGATGTCACTTTCCATCTGCTTCAACTGGTTCTCAACGGTTTGGAGCTTCTGATAACGGTCTTTGAACTGAGCATCGACCTGATCATACTTCACCTTGAGCTCGTTGATCCCTCCCCGGAACGCTTCCGTGTTCATCACGGCAATCTTGCCGTCAGGGACTGCGCCACCGGCTCCGGCCGGCATTGCCTGCTGTGCCGACGCCACTCCCGCGAGCGACGCTATTAATACTGTCGCCACCGCGACAAACTTAGTCTTCAACATAGATACTCCTGTAGTTTTTTGTTGTGCCCGGCTGACTGTCAACGTCAGCCGCAGCTTGGAAAAACGTGATTATAGCAGTCACAACTGGCATAACAACAGCAACAATTGTTGAGTCGGACGGATCTTGCTGCTTTCTTATGATGACTCCTTCAATTCATCTCAGCGCGCTTACTAGAACGTGCGCCCGACTGAGAACCTGATCGCGTGCTTCTGTTCCACGAAGAACGGATTGTCAGTCCTCGCGTTCGGGTTCAAGGCGAATATCAGGCGGAACGGCACATTGAGAACCGGGACTTGAACGCGAATTTCACCGCCCATGCTGTACCGGTAGTTGTCCAGGATGCCTGCTACGGTTCGTGAAAGCGCCGCCTCCCGAGACGTCTGCTTATCACCGAATATGAACGCTTGAGTAAATCCCGGCGGCAGTTGCCCCTGGCTCTCCGGAGGCGTTGCCTTTCTTATCTCTCGCGGAGTCGCGACCTCGCCGATCGGGTTCAGAACCACTGTGCCGAGCAACTGGTTGGGGATGAACTCCGAACGTTCGAACTGATTCTGCAGACCGAATACATTGAACACCGAGCCGATATCGAAAAACGGCGCGAATGAAACGGGTCCGATTATCGGTATGCGATACTCCACGTTGAACAGGATCTGGGTGTCCCCGCCGATGAACGCCGGAAATATGCCCGTTCGCGGATCAGGCAGGTCCGTGACAGTGAAAGTGTCGATAACGCTGGGCGCTACCGTGCCGGTGTGCCCTTTGCTTGGCCTGGCCACGGTCAGCGCATTACCCTGAGCGTCCTTGGCAACGACGTCCTGAGTTGTGATGGTGGAGATCACCGGCGCCGTCGGCGAGATCCCGCGAATGCTGTATCCGCGGATCGTCTCTTCGCCGCCAAGGAAGAAACGCGCGAACAGAGGCGTGCCTCCTATGAATGACAGGGAGTTGGATTGGAACGGTACTCCGAACGAACCGATGTTCGAAACCAGCGCCCGGAATCCGAACGTCCGTGTCTTCTGCGGGTCGAGCAACGCCGTGTTTTCGCGGCCCGCAAACAACGGCCGGAACATCTTGAATTCGAAAGTCGGCTGGAGCGTGTTTACCTTGCCGCCCAGGACTCCGCCAGACCAGGACAACCCGAGAGTTAGCGATTTACCCTTAGTAGGATCCAGCGACCCGTTCAATGTGTTGTAGGAAACCGCCGGAGTCAGGGTCGATTGCGTTACTCCGCTCTGCCGGAACGTAACCAGGATGTCGTTGTTGGGATTACTGTCCGTATTAACCGCGGGATCGAGGATATCAGTCGTGCGGAACGAGTAGGATAAGGATAGTCTTGTAAAGCGTCCCATGCGAAACCGCTTCGCAAAGTAGCTCAGAGGCGCGGACGCGGTGACCGCGCCGCCGGCGGTCTTCTGGGTAAACAGAGACTGGCCGTCAAAGGTGTTAAACCCGGTGCCCGGCGTAAAGGTCCCATATCCCTGTCCGACGAACTGGTAATCCTGATAGAAGAGATTGAAGCCGAGGCTGATCGGCCGGCCTTTCACGTATGGTTCGGTGATGCCGACATTGACAACTTTTTGGAGGTTACCTGTCGCAATCGAGACCGAGAAAGTCTTGCCGTAGCCGAACAGGTTGTTTGTCGAATAGTCGAGACCAATGTACGAACCCCCGACGCCAGAGATCCCACCAGTAAAGCTGATCTGCTGGCGCCCTTTTTCTTCGACCTTCAGGGTCAAGTCGACTTGGCCCTCGCGTTCGTTGGTGTTGACTGTCGCGTCCTCTTTCTTTACCTGGTTGAAGTATCCGAGCTGATTCAGACGCAAGATGCTCAGATCCCACAACTGCTCGTTGTAACGTTCGCCCTCGTTTAGCAATACTTCGCGCCGCATAACGTTATCGCGTGTAAACGTGTTGCCGATGAACTCGAGCCGGTGCAGCGTGTATTGCTTACCTTCCTCCATCGTGAACGTGACGTCCACGGTTCCCTTGGCGAGATCGTTCGGATCGTCGTGGAAGTCGGGAGAGAATCCTGAGTTGAACTGGATGTAGCCGCGCGAGCCATAGAGCTTCTTCAAGTTTTCAAGACCCTTTTGAACTGTGGTGTAGCCCTTGACCACATCGCCGGATTTCAGTCCGATCACCGACTTTATTTCGTCCGCGGTGAATTCGGTGTTGTCTTCTACTTTCACCTCGGCGGCCCGATACTGGCGGCCTTCGTCGACCGGGACTACGATCTTCAAGCCTTGACCCTTGTGCCCGACGATCGGCACCGAGTTGCCAACCGGTCCAACTTGTTCGACTCGTGGCTCGCCAAACCGTGCTTTCAGATAACCCGCGTCGGCGTAAACCAGAACCCGAAGCCGATCTAGGTCGGCTTCAAATTTCTCCTTGTGGTAGATGTCCTTCGAGCTGAACGTGGTAAGGAGGCCCACTTCCTTCACCAGCTTCATATGCTTTCTGAGCTGAGAGCTGGAGAACACCTTGTTGCCTTCAAACTCGATTTTGGCGACTCGGAACTTGGGCCCCTCGTCGATCTTGAATGTCAACCCCACTGCTGTTTGTGAGATATCTTCCAGGACCAGGTCGACCTTGGCTTCAGGACGGCCCTCGTTCGCGAGCAACTCCTTGATCACCGCGGCCGCGCGTTTTGCTTTAACCGGATCGTATTGTGACTCCTTCGAAAGGCCGACGGACCGCTTCCGAAACTCTTCGAGAACCGTGGACTGCTGGACGGACTTCAGCCCTTCGTATTTGATGTCGAGTAGGAGCGGACGCTCTTTCACTTCAAACGTGATGATCTTGCCACCTCTTGTCCCCTCCTCGGCAAACACCTTCACGTCTGAGAAATAACCTTGCGCATAGAGCGCTCGAACGTCGCGGTCGAGCTGCACTGGATTGTAGGGATCTCCCTCGCGAGTGCCGATCCAAATCTTGATGGTTGATTCGGGGATTCGCCGATTTCCCCGAATGGTGACCTGTTCGACAAGAACCGTTTGCTGTTGGCTGGCGAAAGCGAGCGGCCGAACCAGGCGTTCTTCGGTTGGCCAGGTGCCAATCGCAGCCACGATCAACGCGATTAAACAAAGAACTCGCTTACTCATAAATGAATTGCACACTCCCTGATAACCCTGAGGTCGTTCTGAGCTTCCGTTGTCTCAAGCCCGCAAGCTAGTCAACCTTTTACCCTGTAGGCCTTTCGGTGCCGCCGCCCTCCGTGCGCGCAAAGTAAGCCCCTTTGCGGCACTGGTGGCTAAGCCCAGTTCGAGGCTTGAAGCTGGCCGTATCGTCCTCATCAAAAGTAGAACGCAAGTTTGACCGGTTATTGTAACAAAAGTGGTCTGGCAAGCCAAACCGACCCAATTTTGGGTGATGCCTGACCAAGCCAGGAACGTCGCCCCGTCGCGAGCCGCAACTGCAATCCGGATCATTTCCCGCTGCTGTACTGTAGGACTCGCACGTCCTCCAGCGTGATCAGCCCGTCGCCAACCATCTCTTGAATCACCGGCAGTAGCACGGACATCTTCTCCCGGCCATCGACAAGCTCCACAACGATGGGCAGGTCTTCGGAAAGCCGAAGGATTTTGGCGGTATGAATTCGCGAGTTAGCGCCGTAACCCATTAGGCCGCGCAGCATCGTGGCACCCGCGATGCCCATCTCGCGCGCTTTCAAGATGATCGCTTCGTAGAGCGGCAACCCCTTCCACTTGTCGGACTCGCCGATAAAAATGCGAAGCAACTGAGCCTCTTCAGGAATCTGCATAGGAGTGCCTCCTTTCTACACCAGCTGAGCCAGCCTGATGCCAAGCCACACCGCCCCAAGCCCGAGCCCAATGCTCGCCGAAACGTTTACCGTCGCGAGGGCAAGTTGTCCGTCGCGCACCAGCGAGAATGTCTCGAACGCGAAACTCGAAAACGTCGTGTAGCCCCCAAGCACACCTGTCAACAGCGCGATGCGGGTCGTCGGGCTCACCAGCAGGCGAGCTTCAAACAACTCGGCCATCAAACCGATAAGAAAACTGCCTGAGACGTTGACGATCAGGTTTGCGTAGGGGAAGGTCGGCTCTTTGACTCTTGAGTAGATAAAAGTGGAAAGGAAGTATCGGAAACCGGTTCCGAGAGCGCCACCGGCTAACACCAGAACGATTCTCAGCATCGAATCAAATGTCTCGTCGCTTACTGCACCAGGAGCGGCTCGTTCATTTCCTCAAGCTCGACTGGCCGGTATTGAAGGGAGTCGCCATCGAGGTAGACCTCCACTATCGATGCTTCGGTGAATCGTCCGCCAATGAGCGCCTCCGACAGCGGGTCTTCTACGTGCTTCTGCAACGCCCGGCGTAGCGGACGGGCTCCATAGGTTCGGTCGGTGCAGGTCCTATCGACGATCCAGCGCTTCGCGTCAGCAGTCATCTGTACTTGAAGCTTGCGGCGAATCAGCGTCCGGTTCAGTTGGGCGACAAGCAGTCCCACGATCTCAAACAAATCAGCATCGGTCAGCGGCTCGAAGACGATGATCTCGTCGAGTCTGTTAACGAATTCTGGATTGAACGTCTGTTTGACGGCTTGCATCACGCCTTCCTCGACCGTTGATTGCTGAGTGCGAGAAGAGGCCTGGAATCCCATGTGCCCGCGCTTCTGAATAAACCGCGCGCCGATATTGGAAGTCATGATGAGAATCGTGTTTTTGAAATCAACCGAGTTGCCAAGCGAATCGGTCAGCGTTCCGTCTTCCAGCACCTGGAGCAGGATGTTGAACAAGTCGGGATGCGCCTTTTCCACTTCATCCAGCAGCAGTACCGAGTATGGATTACGTTTGATTTTCTCGGTCATCTGCCCGCCTTCTTCGTGCCCGACGTAGCCGGGCGGGCTGCCGATCAGTTTCGACACCGCGTGCTTCTCCATGTACTCGGACATGTCGAATCGAATCAGCGCGCGTTCGGAGCCGAACAGAAAATCTGCCAGCGATCGCGCGACTTCAGTCTTGCCCACACCCGTTGGTCCGAGAAACAAAAACGATCCCACCGGCCGATTCGGATTCTTGAGCCCCGCGCGGCTTCGACGGATGGCTCGCGACAAGGCGGAAATGGCGCGGTCCTGATTGATGATTCGCTTGTGAAGCTCGTCTTCGATGCGAAGCAGCTTGGTCGTCTCTTCTTCCTTTATCGAGGTGATTGGTATGCCGGTCCAGCGCGAGATCACTTCTTCAATGTCGTCTTTTGTCACTTCAGGGAAGTGCTCCGCCACAAGGTTATGCGATTCCCGAAGCGTCGTGAGCCGATCGAGCTCTTCCTGTTCTTTCTGCTTGAATATTTTCGCCCGCTCGAAGTCCCGCTCGGCTTGTGCTCGCTCAAAGTTAGCGGTGTGCCTCCGAAGCTTTCGCTGACAGTCGAGTATCTCAGCCGGTAAGTGAGCCTCGCGAAGCTTGACCCGTGCCCCAGCTTCGTCGACGATGTCGATCGCCTTGTCGGGAAGGAACCGATCGGGAATGTACCGGTGAGACTGGTAAACCGCGGTCTCGACCGCATCCATCGTGTAGCGCACCTGATGGAACATCTCGTATCGGTCTTTGATACCCTCGAGTATTTTGATCGTCTCTTGCTCGCTTGGCGGCGGAACTTTGATCGCCTGAAAGCGCCGCTCGAGCGAGCGATCCTTCTCGATTGTCTTTCGAAATTCCGCAGGGGTCGTCGCCCCGACGCACTGAATCTCGCCTCGAGAAAGTGCCGGCTTCAAGATGTTGGCCGCATCGAGCGAGCCTTCCGCAGAGCCCGCCCCCACCAGCGTATGCAACTCGTCTATAAAAATGATGTAGTGCGGGTTGTCGATCAACTCGCGCATGATCGTCTTCAATCGCTCTTCGAATTGGCCGCGGTATTTGGTGCCTGCGACGACGAGCGACAGATCAAGGGCAAGGATTCGCTTGTCGCGCAGGAACGGAGGAACGTCGCCGCTAACGATTCGTTGCGCGAGTCCTTCTACGATTGCGGTCTTGCCAACGCCTGGCTCGCCGATCAGCACCGGGTTGTTCTTCGTTCTACGGCAGAGTATTTGGACGAGGCGCTCGATCTCGCTTTCGCGGCCGATCAGCGGGTCAAGCTGATCGTTGCTTGCCGCCTCGGTCAGGTCGCGGCTGAATTCGGCCAGATGCGGCGCGTCTTTCTTCTGAGATGAGGATCGATCGCTTTGTTGACCGCGGGTCAGGTCGTCGCGTATCTGGCTCAAGCGCAGCCCGCGCTCGTAAAGGATCTCGCACGCTGGCGATTTTTCTTCGCGAAGAATGCCCAGCAGCAGATGCTCAGTCCCGATGTGACGATGCTGGAGGCGCTCGCTTTCGTCGGCGGCGTAGCTCAGGACCCGCTTCGCGCTTGACGAAAGAGGCAAATCCACCGATGCCGACACTTTGTCGCGCAAAGGAGTCCGTCCCTCTATCTCCTTGCGAATTGATTCTACGGTCGAGTGCGGAGTGCGGAAGAACTTTTGGGTTAGCTGCTTATCTTCGCGAAGCAGGCCGAGGAGGATGTGCTCGGACTCGATGGCCTGGGCTCCGAACTGGCTTGCTTCATACCGTGCGAAGAATATGACGCGGCGAGCCTTCTCGGTATAACGTTCGAACATATTCGCTTCCGCAAAGTATCAAAGCTGAGCTTGGAGTGACTGAGAGCTGAGCGTGTATGCCGGGCCGTTTCTATTCCAATTGTCTCACTCGGTCCTCAGTCGTCATTCCTCGTCGTCTATCGCAGCCGGCCATCCTCGAGATGCAGTACGCGGTCGCAGATCGAAGCCAGACGTTCGTTGTGAGTTACTATCACCGATGTCAGGTTGTGCGACGCGTGTACCTCCTTTAGAAGGCTATGAATGCTTTCGCTCGTCTTGCCGTCGAGGTCACCAGTCGGCTCATCGGCCAGCAAGAGTCGAGGGCGCCCGACCAGTGCTCGGGCCAGCGCTACTCGCGCTTGCTCGCCGCCTGAAAGTTCTCCGGGCCGGTGTGTCGCGCGATTCTCGAGACCGGCGCTTCGAAGCACCTCGGCGGCCCGCTTCATTGCCGGCCTGCGTAGCGCACGGCCGATCAATAACGGCATCATCACGTTTTCAAGTGCGGTGAACTCGGGTAGCAGGTGATGAAACTGGAAAATGAAACCAATTTCCCTGTTCCGAAACCGGGCCAAGTCTACATCAGCGAGTTTGAAGATGTCAAACGTGGCCACTTTTACGCTTCCCGAACTCGGCCGATCCAATCCTCCTAATAGGTGCAACAAAGTCGATTTTCCAGCTCCCGAGGGTCCGACTACCGCTACCATCTCGCCTTCGTGTATCTCGAGGCTTAGATTTTCGAAGACGACTACTCGGGTTCGACCGGAATCGTAGGTCTTCCCAAGAAGCTCGGCGCGAACCAATGGCGGTACGCTGACCACCCTGCTTGAAGACTGGGAGACGGATTCCACGATGGCCGCGTCGCTGCGCGTGCTCGCCTTGGCATTGTAGCGAGTCTCACTCATAACGCAGCGCCTCCACCGGATCGAGTCGGGCCGCGCTCCACGAAGGATAAACGGTCGATAAGAAGCTGATCACGATTGTGACCGCGGCAACGAGGATTACGTCAAACGCTCCCGAGTGAAAAGGCAAGTAATCGAGCGCGTAAGCACCAGCGGGCAGTTTGATCCACCGGTGCGCGTTTGCCAAATGACAGAAGCTTGCGCCGAGCACAACTCCAACCACCATTCCAACAGCTCCAATCACCAGGCCCTGAATCATGAATAAGTACATAACGCTTCGGTTGGTCGCACCCATCGACTTCAAAATTGCAATATCGCGATGCTTTTCCATCACGATCATAATCAGCACGGTGATGATGTTGAGCGCCGCGATTCCGATCACGATCAATAACGCGATGCCGGACAGGTACTTCTCGTAGCTCAAGGCGCTGTAGATCGGGGCGTTCAATTGCTGCCAATCCTGGACGTCATAATCCTCGCCGACCGCAGCAAGCACCTCGCGTCCGATCCGTTTCACCGCGTCGACGTCGTCAACTTTCATCTGAATCACTTCCGCTACATCGTCGGCGCTCGAAAGCCGCTGCGCCGCATCGAGCGAAATGTATGCCCACGTCTCGTCGTAGTCGCTCAAACCCGACGCGAAGATCCCCGCGACCTTAAAGTCGCGATATCGAGGCGCAAGCCCCACCGGAGTCAGGTGCCCCTCGGGCGAGATGATCGTCGCCACGTCGCCGGCCTTTAGCCCGATCGTTTGCGCAAGCTCGCGGCCGAGTACGATTTGATCGATCTTGGCTTGAGTATCCGGATCGGTTTCGGGTTCGGCGAGGGAGCGAGCGTCGCCTTCGACGGTGAACTGAAAGACTTCGTTAGCTTCGGGCGGCGCGCTCATATCGACGCCCTTCAAGACTGCGCCGGTCGTGTCTTTCTGGCCCTGAATCAACACCCGCTGATAGAGCGTCGCCGAAGCCGCGCGGATGTGCGGCAGTGTTCGGAGCTTCGCCACCAGCTCGCGATAGTCCTCAATGGGCCGGCGGCTCTTGTGGGTCAAGTTGAGGTGAGCGGTGCCTGAAAGAATCTTTGCCTGAAACTCCTGGCGAAAGCCGGTCATCATTCCGAGCACTATGATCAGCGAGGCTACTCCGGCGGCGACCGCAGCGATTGCGATAACGGTGATGACCGAGATCATCACTTGCTTGCGCTTGGCGCGCAGGTAGCGGAGCGCTATGAAGAGTTCGTAAGGCATGAAGCAGTGGTCAGTTGCCAGTTGTCAGTTGCCAGTCATCAGTAGCCTGGTCATTGGTCAGAGATATCGGTTGCGTCCTTTGTGATACTGGCAACTGGCAACTGGGCACTGGCAACTGCCCTCTCCGGTCGCATGTGCGGAAACAGAATCACGTCGCGGATGGATCGCGAATCAGTCAGGACCATCACCAGACGGTCGATACCGATTCCTTCGCCGGCGGTGGGCGGCATTCCGTAAGACAAGGCGCGGAGGTAGTCGTCGTCGATCAGCATCGCTTCCTCGTCGCCGCCGTACCGGAGATTCATCTGAGCTTCAAATCTCGCTTGCTGGTCCTTCGGATCGTTGATCTCGCAAAAGGCGTTGGCTATCTCCATGCCCGAGATAAACAACTCGAAGCGATCAACAAAAGCCGGATCGGTTTCGCTCTGCTTGGACAGCGGCGAAAGCTCGGTCGGGAACTCGGTGATAAACGTCGGGTTGATCAGTCGAGCTTCTGCGACGTGCTCGAACACTTCGCCAAGCAGGTAGCCGTAGTCGAGCGACCTCAAATGCGAGAGCTGAGCCTTCAGCGCCTGATTGCTCGACCGCTCGACGCACCTCAGCACTCCTTCCTTTGTTGAAAGCTCGTCAAGCGCCGGCGGCTCGCCCCCGTCCCAGAAGTGCGCGATGGCTTCGCGCATCGTGTATCGCTTCCACGGCCGGTTGAAGTCGATCTGGTGCTCACCGTATTGAACGGTGCTTTTACCGCAAACTTGCTCGACAAGTCCGGAGATGAGTGACTCGGTCAGCTCTACAAGGTTCTCAAAGTCAGAATACGCCTCGTAGAACTCGAGCATCGTGAACTCCGGATTGTGTGAGCGATCGATTCCTTCGTTCCGAAAGTTGCGATTTATCTCGTAGACCTTTTCGAAGCCGCCGACGACCAGCCGCTTCAAGTAGAGCTCGGGCGCGATCCGCGCATACAGGACAATATCGAGCGCATTGTGATGGGTCACAAACGGCCGCGCCGCCGCCCCGGTGGGCAGCGGGGTCAGCATGGGCGTTTCAACTTCGATATAGCCGCGCGCGTCGAAAAATGAACGAATCAAGCGAATAGTCTGGGCGCGCTGCTCGAACACTCGACGCACTTCGCGATTCGCGATCAGATCGGCGTAGCGTTGCCGATAGCGAATCTCTACATCGTGCAGGCCGTAGTATTTGTCGGGCGGCGGTAGCAGAGCCTTAGACAAGAAGGTCAGGGACTGGCCGTGTATCGAAAGCTCGCCCGTTCGCGTCCGAAACATTCGGCCTTCCACTCCTATGTAGTCGCCGAGGTCAAGCAGTTTGAACAGCGACCACGTGCGCTCGTCTACCTCGTTCGACTTGATATAGATCTGGAGAACCTCGGCGCCGTCGGTGAATCGGATGAACGCTGCCTTGCCCATCTTATTGATGGCGTGAATGCGGCCGGCTCCTCGAACAGTGGGGCGCGATGTTTCCAGCTCTTCCCCGGTTTTCGCCGAGAACTCCTGAACAATCTGGCTTATCGTATGAGTGCGATCGAACTTGTGAGGGTAAACTTGAATTCCCAGGCGGCCGATCTCTTCGAGCGACCGCCGCCGCTCTTGTTCCTGGTCGTTCGAATCGGATTCGTCGCGTGACTGTTCGGTCATTTGCTCTCCGGTGTTACGACTAAGCAAGCGATTATAGAAACGCGCTTCAAACAGTGTCAACGCATCACCTCTCGAGTGAAGCCGGATCGACCGAAGCTAAATCCAGTCGGTGTGCAGATTTATTGACACATAAGACCCAGCTGATCTACTCAGCGCTTCAGGCCGCGTTGAAAAAGAGGTCAAGCCAACCAAAGCGCTGATCTGAATCCGCCCTCCCGCATCCGCGGGCGAACCGCTGCGTAGACACAACTCGCGTCTCAGCTAATCACCCGTTAACGCCGACTGATTATTCGAGTTTCTACGAGCTACCAGCCGCACGCACTCTCCAACAGGCGAATCCTTGACCTCATTAGTTCCCTCATGGTACCAATCGATCTCGACTTCCCCCTGTTTTTGTCTCAAAAGATCCTCTGGAGGGCTTGATTATGAGAAGACTGCTGGTAGCGCTAGTTGTGTTAGGCGGGCTCATTTGCGGCAGCCTGTATCCCTCGTCGATGACATCTATCAAGGCGAGCAACTTCTCCAATTCGTTTGTGTTCACTGCGGCAAGCTCTCAAGAAGGTCATACCATAAAGATAACGCCATGGGGACCGACCCAGGAGGTCGTCGACGCGGCGAGGGATCGGGTGCTCAAGAACCCTCGGATCAAGGAGATGTTAAGGGGCGCCGAGCACCGAGTCTTATCCTTTGAGCTGGTGGAATCACCTCACAGCGGAGATCCTCAACCGGCGGACAGTTTCAAGGCGATCATTTTCGACTACACCAACAACAGAGGATTCGTTTGCAATGGACGCCTCGACGGCGCCGACTTGGAGATCAACACGCTGATCGAGCAGCCGGATTCCGACAGCGTGGAGTTCGACGCTGCCGTAGCAGTAGTTGCTCGAGATCCCGAACTCGGCCAGGCGCTCCGCAATGGAGGCCTTTCGCCCTATCGCCCGATGCCTCCGCTGGTTTTTGGGGATGCTCCTGTCGGTAAGGTAAATCGTACTGTTGCGGTTGGGCTGATGCCTAAAGGTATCAAGTACCAGAACCAAATCGTCGGCGTGGACATGATAGCGAAGAAGGTTCTGCGTCTTCCCGGCAACGCGCACACCGGTGCAATTGCAAGCCCGGCAGTGTGCGGTTTACCAGGCGCCGGCCAATCAACCACTGGGCGCGGCACGGCCGGTCAATATAACGTCGTGGTCAGCCGGAATGGCGTGGAGATATGGAACTTCATTGTGGTAAGGCCGTCTGCGTCGTCCGGGCCAGGAGGGTCGCAAACAACAGGGAAAGGCTCAGCGGTCGAACTCTTGAACGTAAATTATCGCGGGAAGCGATTGCTGACTCGCGCTCATGTGCCGATACTCAATGTCCAATACCAGGGAAATGCGTGCGGTCCATACAGAGATTGGCAATATCAGGAAGGCCAATTTACAGCCGATGGAGCTGACGTTGCGCCTGGAATTCGAATGTGCACCACACCTCCTCAGACGATTCTAGAGTCAGGGAGCGACACCGGTAACTTCAGAGGCGTCGCGATCTACGACAACAAAGAAGAGGTGACGCTGGTGAGTGAGCTTGAAGCGGGCTGGTATCGCTACATTAGCCGGTGGACGTTGACCGATGGAGGCGTGATCAAGCCTCGATTCGGGTTTGGCGGGGTCACCAATGGTTGCGTCTGCAACATCCATACGCACCACGTCTACTGGCGGCTCGATTTCGACGTCAATACCGCGACACATAATGCAGTAACGGACAACATACCGGGTGGCGATCAGCTCGTCAAAACCGAAGCGATGCGTCCGCGTATTGATCGGCTAAATCAAACCTGGACCATCTCAAACACGGTGAGCGGCGAATCGGTAGTTTTGAGACCTGGCCCGTGGGACAACAACTACGACAAATATGGCAAAGGCGATGTGTGGGTGCTGGTGAACAAGTCACCCAACGAATTCGAGGATGGAGTTAGCTGCGTAGGTCCAACGGGATGCAACACTCCAATCAACATTGCGCCATTCGTCAACGGAGAACCAACCGCCGATTCAGACATCGTGGTTTGGTACGGAGCTCACTTCAATCATATTAACGGAAACGTCGCTTGCGGCACTTCGGCGGGTCCGGACATCGAGATAACTCGTTGGTAGTTTGACGGAGTAAGCAGCAGAACGCGGAAGTTCAAGAGAGGCAGCGAGCGAAACGCTTGCTGCCTCTTGTTGTGTGTAGGCGCCGATTGTGTTCAGTTCAGGCATTTCCTCGATTCAACACTGGTCTGCGCGTGCGGTTTGGTTGTAGATTTCGTTCCGGCAGAAGGGATGACCAAGCTTCTAACCATCGACTCGCTCGCTGATAAGCGCGAGCAGATGCGGCGCCAGGGAAAGCGCGTCGTGTTCACCAACGGGTGTTTCGACTTGCTGCATCCGGGGCACGTGCATTATCTCGCCGAGGCGCGGACTCTGGGAGACGCGCTGATCGTCGGTTTGAACAGCGACCGTTCGGTGCGACTGCTGAAAGGGGAAGGCCGGCCGATCCTTCAAGAGGCCGAGCGAGCCGAAGTGATCTCGGCGCTCGAGGCGGTCGATTTCGTGGTTGTTTTTGACGAGGACACTCCCCGCGAGCTGATCGTTCGATTGCTTCCCGACGTGTTGGTGAAAGGCGGCGACTGGCCGCTGGATCAGATCATCGGCCGCGAAGAAGTTGAAGCTGCCGGCGGCGAAGTAGTATCACTCCCGTATGTGGAAGGCTCGTCGACAAGCGAGATTATAGAGAGAATCATTCAAGGCGCCCGCAGGACCGAGTAGGGCCCCAGCCTGTCCGCACGCGTCGAGTATCTGTGGGTTTACTTCTTTACTTCGCCGCTCAGCTTAACCTTTAACCGCGCCGCCTGGTCAGGTTCGGTTCGCAGCGACAGAGACTTTTGCCAGGCAGCGCGCGCCTCAGGCATCTTGCCCCGGCGTTGATAGAGATCCCCAAGATGTTCCTGGACGGTTGCCGATGTTGTCAGGAGTTGCGCAGCTTCAGTTAAGAAACGTTCAGCTTCATCGAGCTTGCCAACCTTGAAGTATGCCCAGCCAAGGCTGTCGACGAACGATCCGTTGTGAGGGACAAGATCAACTGCGCGGCGGATCATCTCTAGAGCCTCGTCCAGCTTCTCGTTGCGCTCCAACATCGCGTAACCGATGTTGTTAAGGACTAGCGGATTGTTTGGATCCAACTCGAGCGCCTTCCGGTACTCAACCTCTGCATCCGCTTTTCTCCCCTGATGCGAAAACAGCCCGGCCAGCTCCAGGTGCCCGTTGGCATTGTTAGGCGAGAGCGCAACTCCTTTTTGAAGCATGGTCTCGGCTTCGGCTGGTTTGTTCTGTCGGCGAAGCACCGACGACAGTCCAAGATAGGCATCGCCACCACCGGGATTGACCCGGATCAGATAGCCGTAAGCCTTTTCAGCTTCCGTCAGATTGCCGATGTGCTGATAATTATCTGCCAGGAAGAGCCATAATTCCTGATCCTCCGGTTTGACCTCGAGGCCGCTCTTCAGGGTATCGATGGCTTGTTGGTACTGGCTGGTGTCGTGGTAAGCGTGAGCCAGCGCTTGATAACCATCGGTAAACTTCGGATCCATCTCGATCGCCTTCTTTGCAGCCTCGATGGACTCTCCAGAGCGGCCCATCCGCAACAAACACAACGCGATCTCGCGTTGCAGTCTCGCCGAACGGTAAGGGGGTTCCAGCCTCGCTGCCTGCTCGTAGTATGCCAGCGCGTCCGCGTAGCGTTGGAGCATGTAATGGCTCGCGCCGAGCATGTAAAGGACTTCGCCGTGGAACGCGGCCTGGATCGCGGCCGCTCCCGGCGCATCCTTGTCGCGTATCTTGCCGAGGACCTTATCATCGACCACCACCAGCGCCTTTTGATACGCGGCGATCGCCTCCTCGTATCTTCGCAAATCGTAAAGCAACTGGCCGAGACCCCTATTCACTCGCGGATCATCGGGCTTGATATCGACTAGTCGCTTCTGAATCTCAACGGCCTCGGGAAGACGTTTTCTATCGGTGAGAACAGTGGCTAAGTGATCGAGGAATTCCTCAGAGTTCGGAAAGGCCTCCAGTGCGCTCTTGTAGGTGAGAATCTGTTCATCATAACGCTCCAGCTTCGCATACAGAGACGCGAGTGAACTGTAAGCCTCCTCGTAATCGGACTTGAGCCGCAGGGCTTGCTTGTAGGAGTCGATCGCAGCGTCGTAGTTCTCGGCGTCTGAATAAGCTTCGGCGAGATCGAAATGGGCCTCGGCCGAGTTCGGGTTCGCGTCCACTGCGGCCTTGGCCTCGTTGATGTCTTCCTCATCTTCTTCTTTTAGTTTCCGATCCGCCTCGGAATCGTGGTTGGTCGTAGGCGGTGAATCGGGATCGAAGTTGAACGTGAGCCCGCCAATCACCTTCACGGGAACACCGCCCAAGATTGTCGGGTTGAACTTCCACGCGCGGGCTGCCGACGTGGCGGCATCCTTTAGCAATGGATCGCCCGACATCGCGCGCGCCGAGATTACGCTGCCCTGCTCGTCGACGACAATCTCCACGACGACTGCGCCCGAAACGCGAGCCGCCTTCGCAAGGGGCGGATATACCGGCTCCACCCGTCTGACCGCGCTTCCTGCCAGCACGTCGCCGGACTTGCGAATGATCTGAGGCGCCGGGTCGACGGAACTTTGCTGGTTGGCGTTTTGTGCGAGCGCGGGCGAGAGAACAAGCATGGCTACGACGAGCAAAATGAGAGTCGCTCCGACCAGGAACCGAGGAGACTTCATTGACTTACCTCCGGGCAATAGTCTTTGGCGCTGAAGCGGAACGAGTGCGCCGGCATCATATCAATTATTACAATGAACCGCACAGCTTCTCTCTAAGCTTACTTTTCGCTGATCGCGTTGAGCTTCGCGGTGATTTTTGCCCGGAGAGCGGGCTCGGCTCGAAGCATCAACGCCTTCTGCCACACGTCCCGCGCCTGTGGAAGCTTGCCGCGCTTCTGGAACGCGTCTCCGAGATGGTCGAGGATCGCAGCCGCGGCGCCGAACTGGGCGGCTTCTGCGAGATAACGCTCGGCTTCCTCGAATTTCTCCAGCTTGAAAAACGCCCAGCCAAGACTGTCGAGATACGCCGCGTTCTTTGGTTCCGCCTTGACCGCGCGCTGAATCATCGCAAGCGCTTCTTCGAGTCGCTCGTTGCGCTCGAGCATCGAGTAGCCGAGGTTGTTAAGCGCCATTGCGTTGTTAGGATCCGCTTGCAGCGATTTTTTCAGCGCCGCGTCGGCTTCTGCGCCGTGACCCTGATGTTGAAGCATATCGGCAACAAGTACGTAACCGGTGGCGTTTCTCGGAAGATGCTCGTTTCCCCGCCGAACAAGGTCATCAGCCTCCTCGAACTTGTTTTGAAGAAAAAGGAACGCAGCCAGCTCGACGTAAGCCCGCGGAGCGTTGGGACCCCACTTGAGGGCCGAACGAAATTCCTTCTCGGCGTCCGCCACGCGACTCAGATGTAGGTAGGCATCCCCGAGGCTGCCATGAAAAGAAGCGGCGCCGGGTTGCAGCTCCGACGCCTTGCGAAACGACTCCGCAGCGTCCTCGTAACGACCAAGACTGTGATAGGCAGCGCCCATCTCCGCGTGGGTCGGTGCGTATCGCGGATTGAGTTCAAGCGAACGTTTGAATTCTTCAAGCGCCTCGTTGGCGCCGCGCGACCGAAGCATTGCGCTGCCCATCTCTCTGCGTACCCGATACGCCTGGTTGTAGCCGGGTTCCACTTTCAGAGCCTGAGTGTATGCGTCTATCGCGTCCTCGTATCGGCCCTGGCTCATGTAGACTGCGCCGATGTTGTGATAAGCGAGGCCGTTGTTGGCACGAATGCGGATTGTCTCTCGAAAAGCGGCAATCGCATCCTGGTACCTTCGCGCACGGAACAGGTACCATCCCAGATTCATTTGCGCGTTCAAGTCATCGGGCTTGATTTGCACGACTCGCTTCTGGACATCGATGGCCTCGGCGTAACGCTCTGTCTCGTTCATCGCCTTCGAAGCGGCCTCCAGCAGCAAAACGCTTCGCGGCAGAACTGCTATCGCCTGTCTGAAGGTCTCTATCTCATCGTCTCGTTTATTCTGCTTCCTATAGACGCCTGCAAGGCCTTGATAAGCATCTTCGTAGGCGGGCTTCAATTCAATCGCTCGCTTGTAGGAGGCCGCCGCTTCCTCGTTCATACCCGCGTCGTCGTATGCCTCGGCTAACTTGAAATGGGGTTCGGGAGAGTAAGGACTGGCCTTGACGGCTTTCTTCGCTTCCTCGATCTCGTCCCGATCAGCCTGGGACTTGTTCTCAGGGAGCGAGAAGTTAAAAGTCAGAGTGCCAATCACCTTCACCCGCGCGCCGCTCAGTAGCGTCGGGCTGAACTTCCAGCCGCGCGACGCTGCGACTGCAGCTTCCTTCAATAAAGGATGACCTGACATCGCGCTAGCCGAAGTCACCGCGCCTTGCTCGTCGATGGTTACTTCTACGACGACCGCTCCTGACACTCGCGCCGCTTTTGCCAGCGGAGGATAACTTGGCTCGACCCGCGTAACCGCGGATCCCTCCAGCACGCCGTCGGGCTTGCGGATGATTTGGGGCTGAGCCTCGGTCGAACTTTGTTGATTGGCGGTTTGCGCACACACGGGAGTGAGAAGTAGCACAATCAAACCGAGCGAGATGAGAATCGCTGCGAGCGGAAACAGGCGAGACTTCATTGGCTACCTCCGGGTAGACCCTTTTGGCTGAAGCGGCGAGAACGCGCATTATATCAATTGTTACTGACAAAGCTCCAAGGCAATTCCAAGCTGCCGGAAAAGGAAACTCCTCGCCACCAACTCACAAGATACACAAAGCCGCACCAAGAAATCTCCCGCAGGTCTCTTTGGCTTGGGAGGCTTCGTAACGACGTATTGTTTTGACGCTGCCTTCGGCGCTCCTGTATATCTTGAGCCTCAGAGTCAAAAGCGATGAAGCACATCATAGTCGGAACCGCCGGGCACATCGATCACGGCAAGACTGCGCTCGTCAAAGCCCTCACCGGTGTTGACGCCGACAGGCTCAAAGAAGAAAAACAACGCGGCATCACCATCGACATAGGATTCGCCGATCTCGCTCTGGGCGAGTACCAGTTCGGTTTTGTTGACGTGCCCGGCCACGAGCGCTTCGTCAAGAATATGCTCGCCGGAGCTCATGGGTTGGACCTGGTGATGCTCGTGGTTGCCGCCGACGAGTCCGTGATGCCGCAAACTCGCGAGCACTTTGATATATGCCGGCTGCTGCGCGTCAAGTCGGGACTTGTTGCACTTACCAAATCGGACCTCGTCGACGAAGAACTGCTCGAGCTTGCTCGCGCTGAGGTCGAAGACTTCGTGCGCGGCTCGTTCCTGGAAGGCGCGCCGATCGTTCCGGTCAGCTCTCGAACCGGCGACGGAGTTGATGAGCTCAAAAACGCTCTGGTCGAACTGGCTTCAGCAGTCGATCCGAAAGCGACGCTCGCAGTCCCGCGTCTTCCAGTTGACCGCGCATTCTCGATCAAAGGGTTCGGAACGGTGGTAACGGGAACTCTGATCGCTGGTGAGTTGAACGGCGGCGATGAGATTGAGGTGTTGCCCGGCGGTGTGAAGACTCGCGTGCGGAATCTGCAGGTTCACGGCAAGGACACCACTCTCGCACTGGCTGGCCAGCGAACCGCGATCAATCTTCAAGGCGTCAACGTCGAACAAGCCCAGCGAGGAAGTGTGCTGGCGCCGGCGGGCCGTCTTCAAGCTACTTCGATGATCGACGCGCGATTAGAGTTGCTCAAGACGGCTTCGCGACCGCTTGTGCAGCGAGTCCGGGTGCGTCTGCATCACGGAACGGCTGAAGTGATGGCGCGAGTGGTGATACTTAGGGGTTCAGGCGTTACGGTTCCGGGTTTAGGGTTCGGGGTTCAGGGCTCAGAGCCAAACCCAGAACCCGGAACCAGGAACCCGGAACTTGGAACCGCGGGTCCCGAACCCGGAACCCTTTTCCCGGGTGAGAGCGTGCTGGTTCAGCTTCGACTGGAAGAACCGATAGCCGCGCTGCCGGGCGACCGATTTATCATCCGCAGCTACTCACCTCAAGTGACGATCGGCGGGGGGGTCATCATCGACGCGCTGCCTCAGAAGCATCGTATCCGCGACTCGGCGGCTCGGGCGAGGCTCGAACAACTCGAAGCCGCCGGACTGGCCGAGCAAGTTGCTTTATTCGTCGAGATGTCGGGCGCACGGGCGATGACTGCGGCGGAGATCGCGGCGCGAACAGGAGCGACCGACGAACAGATCGCCGCGTACGCAAGGGATCTGGTCCGCGGGGGCCGCGTCATCGAAGTGACTGCTTCGCCGCTCTTGCTCATCTCTTCCGAAAGCTACCGCTCGCTTGCCGAAAGTGTAGTCGCGCTGCTCGCCGCGCATCACAAGCGTGATCCCTTGTCTCTCGGAGCAGGCCGTGAGGAAGTGCGCGAGCGGGTCTTCGGAGATGTCAGACCGGAGATCTTTCGCGCCGTAATCGCACGTCTGGTTGATGAAGGCACCGTTGATGCGCAGCGTGATTCATTGCGCCTCGCGTCACACAAACCCGCGTTGACCAACGAAGACCTGGCCGCGAAACAGAATCTGGAAGTGGCTTTCAAGGCCGCGGGGTTACAGGCCGTCACCCTTGAAGAAGCGGCAGCCGAAATTCGTATGCCGGTCGAAAGGGCGCGAAAGCTTTACAACTTGCTCGCGGCCGAGCATCGCATTCTTCGAGTCGGCGATATGGTTTTTCACGTAGACTCGATCGAAGACTTGAAATCGCGGGTCCGCGCTCAGAAATCGATCAACCCGAAAATCGATGTGTCGGTGTTCAAGGAGATTACCGGCGGCCTTTCGCGCAAGCACGCAATTCCGCTGCTCGAGTATCTCGATCGCGAGCGGATAACTCGCCGCGTCGGCAACGAGCGCGAGATACTGTGAGTTGGCTTGACAGGTTTGTTTAGCGACAGCGATCCCGCCACCAAGACACCAAGACTCGAAGGAGGGTGTGATTGAAACTGGGACTTAGATGAACTGCGCCGGATTTAGATGTGTATTTAGGCACGCAGCCGACTAGCGACATAAGGTCTGGTGCCTTCCAACCCCGGCAGGGGTTGAATGTTTGTAGTATCCGACCG
>DATMCM010000676.1:0-4831 GCA_035558335.1 Blastocatellia bacterium
ACCTCGCGAAAATTCGGTGGCTCCGCGCTTAGCCAGCGCCGAGCGGCTAACGCGTACGTGACTGCCGCGGTGATCGGCTGGTTCGCTTCATGGTTGATCGACGCCGAGAGCTGACCCACGGTGGCGACGCGGTTGGCGTGCGCCAGCTGCATCTGCGCCTTGCGGAAGGCCTCTTCGGCGCGCTCACGCTCAATGAACTGACCGATCTGGCTGCCGATGGCAGCCAGCATGTTGAGCAGCTCCTGATCGGGCTGCCTGATCTCGCGGCTGAAAAACTCGATCACGCCCAAGACTTTCCCCCCGAGCAGAATGGGAAAGCCGAAGGCCGAGTGTAGTCCTTCGCGTTCGGCGATGGATCCGCGCGGAAAGTTTCTATCAGCAACGACATCGGGAATGTATTCGGGCTCAAGGCTGGACCACACCCGGCCCGGTAGTCCCAAGCCCGGAACGAAAATGAACTCCCGGCTGACTCTTTCAAACTCCGGGACTTCTATCGACGCTTTATGCCAAAGCTCGACACAGCGCAGCGCCTCGGCCTCCCGGTCCACGCGCCAGAACGCGCCCACGTCCCATCCCAGACACTCGCCCATAGCCCGCAGTGTTCTCGGACTGGCCTCTTCGATCGTGGCCGCTTCCGCCAAGATCTGCGCGACCGTGTGCTGCACGCGGAGGCGTTCCTCCAGGCGCTTGCGCTCTGTTACGTCTGTCGCAGTGCCGATGAACTCGATGAGCTCGCCGTTTTCATTGAGAACCGGATGACCCGAGGCACTGATGTGCCTAACTGTTCCGTCTGGCAGAAGAGCCCTGTACTCGGCGAAGGTATCAACTCTTTCGCGAAGCGACCCCTCAAATCTCTTCTTGACCCAATCGCGATCCTCGGGGTGGATTTGCTGCCGAAAATTGTCTCGAGAAGGTAAGCTCTCCCGTGGATCCAATCCGAAAATTCGGAACATTTCCTCGGAGCAGTACAGCACCTTTTCGGTGCGGGGATCCCAAGCCCAACTGCCCGTATGAGTCAGCTTCTGCGCTTGAGCGAGATAGGCCTCATCCCGCTGTAAGTTGGCGGTTCGTTCCACCACTTTGGCCTCGAGCTCCTCGTGGGCCTGACGAAGCTCTTGCTCTGCCCGTCGTCGCACGGCCCTGACCCAGCCGACAGCCAAGGCGCAAAATATGCAAAAGGTTAAATAAACGAGATCAGCATAGCTAATTGGGCTGAAGGAAAAAGAGGGACGTAGGAAGAAGTAATTAAGGCTGAGGACTGAAAGGACAATTGCGAGCACACTTGGCCCGGTTCCTGCGTACCAAACGGTCGCGGCAACTGCGAACAGGAACGGCGTCAACTTGGCTTCGAAATATTGTAGCAGGAAGAAGCCCAACCCGATTGCGATTGCTACGGACAGAACTGCAATGCCATACCGGAGAATCATCGGCATGGGTGTTGGCGATGATGGGTCCCGATGCGCCATGGCTTGCCTGCCTCATTCATGAGCCAGCCGACCAACGAGGAGCTACGGCATGAGGGGATAAGGCGGCGTATCGTGGGGTGTTCCGAAGCCTCCATTTCTCCACTGAAGGAGTGATACGCCCAGACCGACACTAACGTTTTCCAACTCTCCCCCAGGAACTCTTGCGGACCCGCTGACCGAGGTCTTGCGCAACGGCGCGCGATCGCTTCTAGCGCAGGCCGTCGAGGCCGAAATGACGGCGTTGCTTAGCTGCCACGCCGACAAGCTAACCGACGAAGGCCACCAACGGTTGTGCGCCACGGGCGTATGCTTGAGCGCGAGATGATGACAGGCATTGTCGTTCACGAGGCCTCCTGCGAGGAAGGCTACCTTAGGGCATTGATTAGGTTACGTTTGCTCTCGCGCGTCAATTCAAAAACAGGTGGATAGCACTGCGGTCCCCGCGTCTCGCGGCGGTCGCTTACGACCCGTTGCAGGCGGAGTGGGTGACCGGTAAGGGGGTCGTTCGCCCGAACCTCCATATCGAACCAGGCACATTACGGCGGCGCTGGCTCGGTTGAGCCGCGGCGATATCGGCGTCCGCGCGGGCAGGCCCAACCGACTGACCGCCGCTGATCGAGGGCGCAGCTCTCTGCGCGCGCGACATCTGCCCGATTTCGAGTGGCGGCTGGAGCGTGAATCCTGTATCGTAAACCCGGTTGAGGAATACGCGCCGAACATTGTGACCAGCCGTCGCTGGTGGCTTGCCCGGCTCGCTGCGGGTCAGGACCGGTGACGCTATAGGCACCGGCCGCGGTGACGATCGGGGTTGATGCCGGCGATAAAGCGGCTGCCGAAGCGAGGGATCCTCGGATGGAGCTGTCAGCCTACGCCCTTCATGAGGACGCTGCGTTGGCCCATTGGCCCTTTCCCGGGGCCGCCACGGAACGCGTGAGAGTCCGCGGTGTCTCGCCGAGAGGGACCACGGTTACATTCTCACATCGGTTGGCCGGCGCGTTGCGGCCGCTCCCGGAAGAGCCATCGGAGGAAAAATGTCATAATGACCGAGCTTGCGGAAGGATCCACCCGTGTCCGACTGAGGCGTAACCTGACGTACTGGAACCCAGAATTTCAGAGAATCCACTCACCCATCCTGCGCTACGGCTTTGCATTGGTTTCCGTGGGGATCGCGCTTGGCGTGGCGTTTGCACTGCAACATTACCAGTTCCGCGACGTGGAGCTGCCGGTTCTCATCGTGGCCATCGCGTTCGCCACCTGGTACGCCGGAAACGGGCCTTCCGTGCTGGCCGTTCTATTGTCCTCGGCCTGCTTCGACTACTTCTTTGTTGAGCCGCTTTATTCCCTCGAAATTTCCAGTCGTGATCTACCTTACTTTTTGATTTTCGTCGCATGGGCGGGAATTGTCGCCTCGTTCAGCGCGGTTCGACGCCGGATCGAGGATAACCTTCGTCTGGCCCGCGACCACCTTCAGGTCGAGGTAGAACAGCGCAGGCACCGGGAAGACGAAATTCGCAAACTCAATCTGGAGCTCAGCAAACGGGCTGTGGAACTCGAAGTGACCAACAAGGAATTGGAATCTTTTTCCTATTCCGTCTCCCACGACCTGCGGGCGCCACTTCGGCACATGATCGGGTACTCGGAGCTGCTGCAAAAACAGGCATCGTCTTTGCTCGACGAGAAGAGTCAGCGATTCATACGAACGATACTCGAATCGGCAAAAAGAATGGGTAACCTGATCGACGACCTGCTGGCGTTTTCCAGGATCGGGCGGGCCCAGACCAAGAAGACGCGGGTGGATCTGAAGCAGCTCGTCGAGGAGGTCGTTGCGGAAATCGGGCAGGACACCAGGGGACGGGACATCGCCTGGAAGGTCGGCGCGCTTCCCGTCTGTTACGGAGACCGTTCCATGCTGAGGCTGGTCGTCGTCAACCTGGTTTCCAACGCGGCCAAATTCACGCGCACGCGAAAGACGACCGAAATCGAGATCGGCTGTGTCGACCTCAATGAAGAAGAAGTCGAGGTGTTCGTGAGGGACAACGGCGCCGGCTTTGACATGCAGTACGTCGACAAGCTGTTCGGCGTCTTTCAACGCCTGCATCTGCCTGAACAGTTTGAAGGCACCGGAATAGGACTGGCCACCGTCCAGCGTATCATCCACCGCCATGGCGGGCAGGTCCGGGGCGAGGGAGCGGTGGATCACGGTGCGACCTTCTACTTCTCGCTTCCGAAAAACGTACAAGATACCGCTGAAAGGACGGCGAACGCTTCATGACCACACTGGGACGCATTTTAGTCGTCGAGGACGACCCGAACGACGTGGAGCTGACCCTGACGGCGCTGGCGGACTACAACCTGGCAAATGAGGTGGTAGTTACCCGCGACGGACAACAGGCTCTGGATTACCTTTGCTGCCGGGGGGAATTCAGCATGCGCTCCCCCGGCAATCCCGCAGTCATGCTGCTCGATCTGAAACTGCCGAAGGTCGGTGGATTGGAGGTCTTGCAGCAGATCAAGTCCGACGAGCGACTGAAGTTGATTCCCGTGGTGGTGCTCACGTCATCCCACGAGGAAAGAGACATGATACGAAGCTACAGCCTCGGGGTGAACGCCTATGTCGTGAAGCCGGTCGATTTTCACGAGTTCGTCAATGCGGTCAAGGAGCTTGGCATCTTCTGGGGGGTCATCAACGAGCCGCCGCCGGGCAGCATGGAGAAGCTACGGTGAATAGTCCTCTCCGGATTCTGTTGCTGGAGGACGACGCCCATGACGCGGAGCTCATTCACCTATCCCTTGAAGCCGATCATATCGTTTGTGACGTAGCCCGCGTTCAAACTCGAGCCAAGTTCCTGGCCGGTCTTGAAGACTCTGGAATCGAACTGATCCTCGCGGATTACAAGCTTCCTTCATTCGACGGTCTTTCCGCATTGAAGCTTGCGCTGAGTGCCCGGCCAGATCTGCCTTTCATCTTCGTTTCCGGCACGCTCGGCGAGGAAGCGGCGATTGAAGCGCTCAAAATCGGGGCCACCGACTATGTTCTGAAGACGCGACTGTCGAGGCTCGGGCCGTCGGTGCATCGCGCGCTGCGCGAAGCCCGAGAACGAGCCGAACGCGAGAAAGCTGAGGAGGCCGCCCGCCGGAGCGAAAAAGAGCTGCTGGACGTGATCGAGGCGATACCGACCATGGCATTTACTACCTTGGCGGACGGAAGCAGCGCTTGGGTAAATCGACGGTGGGTGGAATATTCAGGATTGTCGGCGGAAGACACTTCAGGGTCCGTTTGGCAGGCTACGCTTCATCCGGATGACGTCGATGGACACATGACCAAGTGGCAGCATTCCCTGGCCAGCGGTGAGCCGTTCGAGAAC
>DATMCM010000677.1:0-14883 GCA_035558335.1 Blastocatellia bacterium
GGTGCGCGATAATGTTTGCAACTAAGAAGCTGGTGACCAAAGACAAGGATTCGAGAGCCACGGCTCGCGCGTGACTCGTTATTGGAGACGGCACGTTCAGAGTAAAAGCCTTTAGCTTGCTCCCACTGTTCGTCGCCCCAGGGAGCAAGCAGAAGCTTCTACTCTGAACTAAAGAAGAAAGGAACAATGTATGAGCGGAGTAAGAGTGTTAGTTGGTACACGTAAGGGCGCTTTCATCCTGACGGCGGACGCAAAGCGGGAACAGTGGGACGTCAGTGGTCCCCACTTTGCCGGTTGGGAACTCTATCATCTCAAGGGATCTCCCGTTGACTCGAATCGTTTGTATGCATCGCAGTCAAGCGGCTGGTTCGGCCAGATCATTCAACGTTCGGACGACGGCGGCAAGACCTGGCATCAACCCGGAACACCACCCGGCGAACCGACTACTACACCGGAAGGTATGCCCCTAGCTGAGAGCAACAAGTTCGTTTACGACACGTCTGCTGAAACCGGCAAACCACTCACCACTCACCAGTGGTATGACGGAACGCCGCATCCATGGGAATTCAAGCGCGTCTGGCATCTCGAACCGTCGCTGACGGATCCCGATACCGTCTACGCCGGGGTTGAAGATGCCGCGTTGTTCCGTTCCTCCGACGGAGGTAAGACGTGGCAAGAGCTTTCGGGGCTGCGCGGACACGGCACAGGGCCTGCCTGGCAGCCGGGCGCCGGCGGAATGTGCCTGCACACAATCATTCTCGATCCGAGCGACCCGAACCGAATTTTCATCGCCATCTCTTCCGCGGGAGCCTTTCGAACTGACGACGCCGGCAAGACATGGCGCCCGATCAATCAGGGCCTGCATTCCCAGTACATCCCAGACCCGACCGCGCAGGTCGGCCATTGCGTACACCACATCGCGATGAACCAATCTCGCCCGGGAGTGCTGTTCATGCAAAAGCACTGGGACGTGATGCGTAGCGACGACGCCGGCGATTCTTGGCACGAGATCAGCGGGAACCTGCCGACCGACTTCGGGTTCGTGATCGACGTTCACGCGCACGAACCGGAAACCCTCTACGTCGTCCCGATTAAGAGCGACTCGGAGCACTATCCGCCAGACGGGAAACTGCGCGTCTATCGCAGCCGCATCGGCGGGAACGAGTGGGAGGCGCTGACAAAAGGTCTGCCGCAAAGCGACTGCTACGTCAACGTGCTCCGAGACGCGATGGCCGTCGACTCGCTCGATTCTTGCGGCGTGTACTTTGGCACGACAGGCGGGCAAGTTTACGCGTCGCGCGACGCCGGCGATACATGGGCTCCCATCGTCCGGGACCTTCCGCCGGTGTTGTCGGTCGAGGTCCAGGAGCTGAAATGATCCGAGTCGCTCTGCCGTATCATCTGCGAACTTTGGCTAAGGTCGACGACGAGGTGACGGTCGACGTTCAGGGACCGGTCACGCTGCGTGCGGTCCTTGATGCACTCGAGGTGCGTTATCCCATGCTGCGAGGGACGATCCGGGATCATGTCACCGGAGAGCGGCGGCCCTTCTTGAGGTTCTTCGCCTGCGAGCAAGATCTGTCACACGAACCAACGGATGCGCCGCTCCCGGACGCGGTCGCCTCGGGCGCCGAGCCACTGTTGGTAATCGGGGCGATAGCAGGCGGCTAGGAGCACGACTGAAACGATGAGCCTCGTTCGTAGTCCCGCCTTCAGGCGGAAGTTTGTAAGCCGCTTCTCATCTACCAACTTCCGTCTGAAGGCGGGACTACAAACACTTTTCACAAGGAGGAATTATGCAATTGAGTCCTTATCTCGGTTTCAACGGCCAATGTGAGGTCGCATTCAAGCTCTATCAGGAGTGCCTTGGTGGCACGATGCAGTTCAAGATGACCTGGGGTGAATCGCCTATGGCCGATCAGGTGTCGGCGGAGTGGCGCGACAAGATAATGCACGCGAGTCTTATCATCGGCGAGACTGTTCTTCTGGGTGCCGACAGTCCGCCCGAACATTACGAAGCGCCACGGGGCATCTCCGTGACGATTCCGGCGAAGACCGTTGCCGATGCCGAACGCTTTTTCGAAAAGCTGTCGGAAGGCGGAACGGTGACGATGCCTCTGCAGAAGACCTTCTGGTCGCCCGGGTTTGCGATGTTCGTCGATCGGTTCGGGATACCCTGGATGATCAGCACCGAGCAAGCTCCTGCATAACCATTCGGTTTTGAGGACAATACCTGGGAGCGCGGGCGTCCCGCCCGCCTACGCTCGAATCCCGATTAATGCGGGCGGGCGGGTAGCCTGGGAGCGCGGGTGTCCCGCCCGCCTACGCTCGAATCCCGATTAATGCGGGCGGGACGCCCGCGCTCCCAGCAATGCATAGACTCCTATACAACCATCCCTTCGCCATTGCTGGACGGTCCGCTCGCTCTTCGACTATCATCCTGACCTCGCATGAATCTCAGTTTAGCTCCGGAGGTAATCATGTCACCTCAACACTCCTTCAAGAGCTCGATGTTCTCCAAATTAGTCCTGGTCAGCGTTGTACTTCTCGCCTTCGTGCTCACAGTGCAAGCCCAGGACGGGAACGATGACGTTTCTCGAAAGCTTCAAGGCTTTGACGCCTTCATGGAGAAGACGCTGAAGGACTGGAATGCGCCCGGCATCGGCGTTGGCATTGTGGTCAATGACAAACTCGTCTTCGCCAAAGGCTATGGTTATCGCGACGTCGAGAAGAAGTTGCCCATCACTTCGCGGACGTTGTTTCCTATCGCCTCCAACACCAAGCTCTTTACCGCGGTGGCCGCCGGAACGCTCGTTGAAGAAGGAAAGCTCACCTGGGACCGGCCGATACGCGAATCGGTTCCGACGATTGAGTTTTACGACAACGCCTTGAACAACACGATCACGTTGCGCGACATGCTCGCTCACCGGACCGGGATCACCCGCCACGATTCGATCTGGTACAAGTCGGACTACAGCACGAAAGACCTCTTTCAACGGCTGAAGTATCTCGAGCCAAAAGAACCGCCGCGCTCGTTGTTCCTTTATAACAATATGATGTACGCGGGCGTCGGTTACACCATCGAGCTGCAATCTGGAAAGACCTGGGCGGATTACGTTCGCGAAAAGATCCTCAAGCCGCTCGACATGAACAGCACCGTTTACTCGATCGCGGACATGCTCAAGCAGCCGGACTACGGAGTGCCGTTCACCGAGAAACGCGACTCAATGGAGCTCTACAAAATCCCTTACTATGAAGACACTGAAGGACTCGCCGCGGCCGGCGCTATCATCTCCAACATAGAGGATATGTCTCACTGGCTGATAGCCTTGATGAACAACGGCAAGTACGCGGGCAAGCAGGTTCTCTCGCCCAAGGTTTTGCAAGCCACTCTCGAACCCGCGATCGCGCTGCCCAACAGCGCGGGCGAAGTACGCGGGTGGTGGGAAATGCTGAACCGAGCCTACGGTATGGGTCGCTGGACTGCTTCATACCGAGGTCGTCTTATGGCCTTTCACGGCGGCGATCTTCCCGGGTTTCATTCTCAAATCTCATACATGCCCAACGAACACATCGGGGTGATCGTGTTTGTGATCGGCGACCACATTGCGCCTCTCTACAATCCGATAAGCTACAACGTGTACGAGCGTCTTCTTGGCATGGACCAGGTGCCCTGGACCGACAGGCTGCTGGACATCAGGTTGAAGAACAAGAAGGCGGGCACCGAGGCGCGCAGCAAGGCCGGCTACGGTCGCGTGCCTAACACAAAGCCTTCGCATCCGCTCGGCGACTATGTGGGTGACTACGAGCACCCGGCTTACGGTACCTTGAAAATCGGATTGAAGGACAATCTGCTAACGTTTGATTTTCACAAGATCCGTTTCCCGATGACGCATTTCCACTACGATCGGTTTGACACGCCCGACGACGAACAGGACGGCAAGTGGTCGGTGAATTTCTCGACCAACCCGCAGGGCGACATCGACAAAGCTACGATGTCGCTGGACGAAGCCGAAGCCTCATTCACGCGACGGCCTCCGACCATCGATGCTGCAGCGGCGCAGCGACTGGCCGGAACCTATGAGACTCCAAGCGGGGGAAAGTTTCAGGTCGTTATGAAACCGGGGAGCGGTCTGTACATAGTTTTCTCAGGCGCACCTGAGCAAAAGCTGATTCCTTACAAAGGGCTCAAGTTCCGCGTGCAGGAGTTTGCGGATGTGGTCGTCGAGTTTGTCGAAGAGAACGGCCAGATAAGAGCGCTCAAACAGATCGATCCGTCCGGGGAATATGTTTCGAAGCGGAACTAAGCAAGCTTGCGTTAGCCTGTCGTTACAGGAACATGAGACCTCCCTCTGTCAGGAGGGGCATGGTTAATAGATCCGCAGAAACACGCGTTCGCCCTCCCTCAGGAGGGCCATGTTTATAGAGCGCGTCGTCGCACGGTCCGCCCTCCGTCAGGAGGGCCATGTCTATAGATCCGCAGAAACACAAGTCCGCCCTCCGTCGGGAGGGTCAATGTCCGTAACGAATCGAGTGTATTGGTCCTGAAGGCACTAATGAGATTGTGACTGAAAGCCCACTCTGGATCGTCCACCATAAACATGGCCCTCCTGACGGAGGGCGGACCCGAGCGACGACGCGCTCTATAAACATGGCCCTCCTAACGAAGGGCCGGCCGAAGCAAACAAATGACGATCCGACCAAAATATTGTCCAATCGTTCCAATCGCGTCGTGCGCGCTTACTCGGGCGATCGATAAAGATTTTTCGGAGTGTGAATTCGGATAATGCTAATCCAGCAAGACATCGCTCAATCCTTTCATTCGCCTGTCGTGCGCGTGTTGCTCGGCGCGATCGCGATTGCGTTGCTGTACGTCTTGTGGAAGGAAGTGCGCAAGATCCCCGCCCGGCTTTTCACGCTGATGGCCACCGCGTTCGTGGACATGGTCGGACTGCTGATGATCATCCCGCTCCTGCCCTTTTACGTGAAGGAACTCGGAGGGCCGGGGATCGACATACTCGGGCTGCACGTTGGCATCGGGACCATCTCCGGATTCATAGTTGCCGCGTTCACCTTCGCGCAACTGCTAAGCGCGCCGATGTGGGGCCGGCTCTCGGATCGAGTAGGGCGAAGGCCCGTGTTGCTGATCGCGCTCGGTGCAGCAGGGATCGCGTATCTGATTTTCGGTTTCGCGCACTCGCTGTTCGTCCTTTTCCTCTCGCGGTTGGTGCAGGGCGCGGGCGGCGGCACGGTAGGCGTGATCCAGGCTTATGTAGCCGACTCGACCGATCCGAAGGATCGCGCTCGGGCGCTCGGATGGCTCTCGGCTACAACAAACCTTGGTGTAGCGCTGGGGCCGGTGCTCGGTTCCTTCGCCATAGCATTAGGCAAGCGCGACCTGATGCCAGGAGGCGGCACGCTGTACGCTGGAAGAGCGATGCCGGGGATCATCGCAGCTGGGCTCTGCGCGTTGAACATTATTTTCGTAGCGCGATACTTGAAGGAATCTCGCGATCTCAGCGAGCAGCCTCAGGCCGGATACGTCCGCCCGACCTCGCGTCAGGCGATCTGGCGAGTGATCTCGCATTCGAGCGAGCCCGCGTCGCGTCTCATCTGGATTTATGCGATCGCCATCGGCGCCTTCCAGGGAAGCTTTTCGGTTCTCGCGCTCTTCCTGAACGCGCGTTTTGAAGTCACCGAACAGACCATCGGCTATTTCTTCATGTACATCGGGTCGATTTCGGTCTTCGCCCGCGTGCTGCTTTTGGGGCGTGCCGTCGACAAGCTCGGCGAGGCTAAGCTGTCGCGTCTGGGCCTGGTGCTGCTTGCCGCGGGCGTAGTCGGGATGCCGCTGTCGCGAAACCTGTGGATGCTGGCTGTGGCCGTAGCTTTGATTCCGCTAGGCACGGCGTTTACGTTTCCGTGCGTAACGGCTTTGCTGTCACGGGTCATCTCTCAAAGAGAGCGCGGACTCTACATGGGAATGCAACAGACGTATGGCGGAGTCGCTCGCATAATCGCACCGTTGTTCTTCGGCTGGGCGTTTGATTCGATCGGGGTATCGTCGCCGTACTTCTTTTCTTCGGCGATAATCCTGGCGACGCTCTCTCTCGGCTTCGGGCTTGATCAGTATGCCCGGCCAGCGGTGGTTGTCGCGCCGGAAGCGAGTGCGGAGACGAAAGAGGCGTAGGCGGGATGCTGAAAAGACGAGTTCGCCACCAAGACACAGAGCCACACCAAATCGGAACGCTTCATTCATCCCCCGACGCGTCGGCGCACTGCGAGTCGGCGGACCACCGAAGGACTCGTGAGCTCCCTGAGCGCGTCCTTGCCTACCCACCGAGCCGTCGCGTTCGCTGAGTCCGCCAGGCGACGAGCTACCGTTACTGCCGCTGTGTTGAGCGCGGGATTGCGTTTTCCGACTGCTCGCAAAGCCATGTTCACAGACTTCTTCACGAAGTGCCGTTCGTCCGTAGCGGCGTGCTCGATGAACACCAAGCCCTGGAGAAACTGCGCGTCAACTGCGGTCTTGTCGTGCACCGTGAGAGACCATAACAGCGCAAAACCCGCGCGCTTGACGAACTCCGCTTCCTGTTTGCTCCATTGCTCGACTTTGCGCCAAGCGTGCGGAGTCCGGTCAAAGAGGTTGAAACACAACGTATCGACGATGCCCCAGTTGTCGAAGTCCCGGCGCCACGCGTCCATCTGTGCCGAAGTGACGCGCGCCGGGTCGTCTACGAACGACGTCAGCATTCGAGCCTCGTACCAGCCCGTCTCCCAGAGCGCCGCGGCGAGTTCGTGATTCCGCCCGAGCGGCTTGGCCACTTTCTGTATGTTGGACATCGATACGCCAAATGCTTTGGTCGTATAGATTCCATATCGTCCTGACATGTCCGCAAGGACGCGCTTGTCGGCGAGCCTCTCCAGCGATTTGAGCACCGCTTGCACCTGATTCTTCAGCGAGGGCTGCGAAGCGCCCTCCATCTTCGTGCGCTTGGCGTGTGTTGGCGCGGTTGATTCTCCGCGCGAAATCGCGTTCTTCGTTTTTTTCTTTGCCGTTTTGCTGGGAGCGATCTTCTTGGTAATCGGCATTCGGTTTGGCCTCTATCGATTCGATTTGAAATTCTGCGCTGATGATTCCGCAGCATCAAGCTTCGTTGAGCTTACGGGGACAGTTGCGAACTATAGGGTGCTGTCCTAACTTCTGTTGCTTTAGCTCGTGCCTGCCCCGCAAGGGGCTGCGGAACTTAGCCGGTGGCAAGCCGAAGGCGCCGCCACCGGTCCGCGATTGGAAGGACCGCCGCGCCCTGGAAGGGCGCCGGGGGATGCGCTCCCTCGAAACACTCCGGCACCCCTCCGGGGTGCGGTCAATTCGTTGCGCGAACTCCGGTGGCGGCGCCTTTCGGCTTGCCACCGGCTAAGTTCCGGCGCCAGCTTCGCGGCGCATAGAGGATCGCCGTTCGTCGGCAACATCAATTAGGACAGCACCAATGATACACAGCAGCTTGAAAGAAGGCGGTATCGGCCATACAATCAGCGACGTTATACGCGCTCTTCGTTTAGAGCCGCGCACTATCAAGGGAGAGGGCTCCAAATGGTTTCTCAGGAGGATTTCGATCGCTTCGTAAAAGAATACAACGACGATTATGTTTTACTTCTTACCCGCGCGAGCAGACGACACTACGAGTGCCTTATATCTTCGTTCCTGATTCTAAAGGATCTTTACAATATGATTCAGGTGACGTTTGACAGTGGAGACTACCATTACAGCGTCCTCCCATATCCATACTCGTTCCGACTCGACAGCATGGCTTTAAGACACTTCGGCTTTGACGCTACGGAAATCGAGAATGTCTTTGGCTTCTTCGAGTACGTCAAGCAGAGTCAAGGAATGGAGTTTGAGGATTGCCTGGAGGCGGGAACGGTAGCAATGTGCGCGCGTCCGAGCTGAACCCATTATGGCCGCACCGAAAATAGCAGACGAGATAGAACTCCACATCCCACGGCTGATCGAGAATTGGACTCGGACCGTGCGCGAGGATCCCCGAATCGTGTCCGACGACGACCTATCCAAGCCACAACTCGTCGACCACGTCCCCGCGATAGTTGAAGAGATTTGCTCGTTGATTCGCAAGGGAGAAACTCCCGATGCCCGAAATAGCAATGAAGCTCGAGTAAACGTTTACACGCGATTGAATCAAGGCTATCGCGGACGAGATCTCGTGCGTGAGCTGTCACAGCTGCGAATCATATTGCTCGAGCAGGTGAAGGACATCGCATCTGATGAATCGTTCGGTCTCACTTCGGAGGATCACCACGCCGCCGATACAATAATCAATCTTTACCTGGATGAGGAGATGCGTTACGCAATATCAGTCTATGGCGATCAATCTCCTGCCAGCGGACCAGCACCTGCGTGAAGCCGTAGCGCTATCCGAGGACCCAAATTCTTAAGATCTCTGGAGCCGTGCGGGCGACGGGCCTTTCAAAGACTCGCGACGTCGTTCGAGCGATCCTGAATCGCAACGCCGCGCAGCCCAGGGCTCGTGCCCTGGGCTGGTGCCTACAGCGCCCGCGTCGCGTTCCAGTTCCCCGCCCTGTGTTTTTTCGCGTCGAGTGCGACTGTTAGTCAGCGGGGCATTCGGGCCATCACCGAGCGGAGGCGCCCACCGCTACTGCTTCGCGACATTTCGCTGCATTTGCTCGCGATTTGCGTCCTCTCGAGCGGCCTCCTCGGGCGAGAAGATCTCGGGCGCGAAGTCCGACGCCTCGAAGATCGGACGAAGCTCGCACTCACCTTCGCCCAGCACCTTGAGAAAGCGCGTCGTCCAATAAATCGCATCGGCCATCGTGTTCACCTGAAACAGCGCGTAGGACGCGACCAACTCCTTGGTCTCAACAAACGGTCCGTCCATCACGGTGACCTTTCCGTCGGACAACTTTACGCGCGTGCCCTTCGAGCTCGGCTGTAAACCGTCGGTCGCAAGCAGCACACCGGCCTTCGTCACTTCTTCTATAAAGCCCCCCATCTTTTCGATGAGCTCCTTGCTGGGAGGCGCTCCCGCTTCGGAGTGCTTATCGGCTTTTAAAAGTCCCAAGATTCGCATCGGTTTTCTCTTTTTTTCTTCTACTTATGAGCCGGCGTCCTGGCAGTCGTGACCGGGTGACCAGGCTCTACCCATTAATCGAATAAGGCTCCACGAGATCGACATGATGAGTATCTTTTTTTTGAAATTATTTGTTAAGTGACGACGTACTTTTAAAGCACTTGTCCTGCCTGGATGTGATCACGAAAAAAATCGATTCGAGTGTCGATCTGGGGACGCCTCGTTCGTCTTACAGATGAGAGCCGACAGTCGGTCGGACGCGTTGCACTGACGCAACGACTCGCCGGATGGTCATAATTATTTGAGTAGCGCAGGGGGATGAAGCAATGAATACCGTCAAAACAGAGACACCAAAGCAAAAGGTCTTATCGAAGGAGGAACTGCTCGCGGAGCGAAAGGCATCCCTGGCGAAAGAAGAAGCGTTCAAACAGCACCGCGACGAGCTGAGCCGGTTGTTGCTTGCCGATTATCTTGATAGCGGGATCCATCTTGACTGGGGCACCTGACGCTTCAGGCGATTTCATCTGCGCCTCTGCCGCAGACCGAAGCGCCAAAGAAGCGAGCCCCTGGTCCCGATTGCCGCGGTCTTGTTCGCCAGTTCAGCCCGCCAGCACGAAGCCACCAACAATCCCACGACCTCCCCCGATCCGAACGAAAAACACATCCGTCACCAGCGCGATATCGAAACAAGCTCCGCAGGAGCAATGTTTGTAGACGCGGTGTCGGGATTAGAAAAAAGCTCCGTAGGAGCGCGATGATCAACATCTCGGTCCCTTCGGAGCTCGGAACCACTTCAGCAAGCGATCCATAAACATTCCGTCCCCAGGGGACTACTTCAACCGATTTGTTGTGCAAGCGCAACCCATAAACAAAATGGAGTCCCCGCGAACGGAGACTCCTCTTCATTGAACTCTGTCTTCTGTCGGATTCACGACTTCGTTTGCGTCTCGATCTGCGCGCGCAGTTTTTCCTCCTGCTCCCTCAGCTCCGGTGTTAACGTCTCGCCGAAGTCCTCCATGTCGAACACCTGGCGAATCTCCATCTCACCTTCATGCGAGTTTTCGGGGCTGGGGCAACGTTTGATCCACTCGACCGCTTCGTCCAATGAATTCACTTTCCACATCCAGAAGCCCGCAATCAGCTCCTTTGTCTCGGCGAACGGGCCGTCGATCACGACCGGGTTCGCGTCTCGCGAGAACTTGATGCGCTTGGCGCGTGAGCTTGGGTGCAGCCCTTCGCCGGCAAGCATCACGCCGGCTTTCACCAGCTCTTCGTTGTACTTCATCATTTCGCCGAAGAACTTCTCGTCCGGCATAACGCCCGCCTCTGATTCCTTGTTTGCTTTGATGAGAACCATGACTCGCATCTTAAATGTCTCCTTGTGGTTTTTTGAGTTCGGAGCTTCGGCTGCCATCGGCTAAACCTTTGCCCTAACCGTATGTCGAACGAGCGACAGTGGAATCGACACGTTAAGTATCTTTTTTTTGAGAGTATTTGTTAAGCGCCGCTGAAGATTCGCGTTGCACCCCGTCCGTGCTTCTGTCGGCGGTAGCGGGCTAAACCAACAAAGATTAGGACAGTACCAATCGAGCGGGCTAATTGGGCCCTCCTTGTGCAAGAATCATTCGACGCCAATGGCAGACAAACACTTGGACATCTGAAGGGAGGCGCTTCATGATTCTTGGTATGACTACATCGACTTTCACGCTGGTGCATGTACTGTTGAGCCTGATCGGGATCGGCTCGGGACTTGTAGTCACCTACGGTTTGCTGAACTCGAAACGACTCGACCGCTGGACTGCGATTTTTTTGGCGACCACCGTTCTGACTAGCGTGACGGGGTTCGGCTTCCCGTTCGATCATCTCGAGCGGTCGCATAAGCTCGGCATCATATCGCTGCTGATGCTGGCGATTGCGATCGCCGCGCGCTACGCTTTTCGTCTCGCCGGCGCCTGGCGTTGGATTTACGTGGTCAGCGCGATGATTTCTCTTTATCTCAACGTCTTCGTCTTGATCGTCCAGGCATTTCGGAAGGTGCCGGCGCTCAAAGCAATGGCTCCGACCCAATCCGAGCCGCCATTCCTGGTCGCGCAGCTTGTCGTCTTAGCGCTTTTCGTCGTGCTCACCGTCCTTGCGGCGAAGAAGTTCCGCAATGAGCCGATCAGCGCGGTTTGATCCGAGGGACCGTCGCCTGCGAAACTCGAAGGATAGACTCGAAAGGAGAGACACAAATCGGAATGAGTGATAGGAGCACACCGGTTCCCTTGACTCAGACGTCGCGAGCCGAGGAGATGTTTCCGAAGCTGTCCGCGGCCCAGATCGGACGCATCGCTCCGCACGGACGCGTTAGACGGGTCGAGCGAGGCGAATTGCTGATCGACGCAGGTGAGCGCCCGGCGCGATTCTTCGTCGTCACCGCAGGTCAGATCGAAATCGTCCAGCCGACCGGCGAAACCGAAGACCTCGTCGCCGTCTTTGAACCAGGCATGTTCACCGGCGAAGCAACGATGCTCTCGGGCCGGCGCGGGCTAGCCCGTATACGCGCGAGCGAGCCCAGCGAGGTGATCGAAGTCGATCGCGAACGACTACTGTCGCTCGTGCAAACAGACAGCGAGCTGAGCGACATCTTCATACGCGCGTTCATCCTTCGCAGGTTGGAGCTGATCGCCCAGGGTCGGGGAGATGTAGTGCTGGTCGGGTCGAACGATTGCGCGGGAACGATTCGCGTCAAGGAGTTCCTCACCCGCAACGGTCATCCGTATTCGTTCATCGACCTTGATCACGACGACAGCGTTCAGGAGCTGCTGGACCACTTCCACATCACACCAGACGACGTGCCCGTTCTTATCTGTCGCGGCGAGATGGTGCTTCGGAACCCGACCAATCCGCAGATCGCCGAATGCCTCGGGTTCAACGAAGCGATCGACCAGACGCACCTGCGTGACCTGGTAATCGTCGGCGCCGGACCGTCAGGTCTCGCGGCGGCGGTTTACGGCGCGTCCGAAGGACTTGACGTACTGGTCCTGGAATCAGATTCGCCGGGCGGACAAGCCGGGTCGAGCTCAAAGATCGAAAACTATCTCGGATTTCCATTCGGGATCTCGGGGCAGGAACTCGCGGCGAGCGCTTACGCGCAGGCGCAGAAGTTTGGCGCGGAACTGATCATCGCAAAGGACGCCAAACAGCTCGCTTGCGATCGGAAACCATATGCCATAGATATCGGCAATGGGACTCGTCTGCCGGCGCGAACGATAATCATCGCCACCGGCGCCGAGTATCGGAAACTCGCGCTTGATAACCTGTCGCAGTTTGAAGGCGCGGGCGTCTACTACGGCGCCACTTTTATTGAAGCCCAGTTGTGCAGTGGGGAGGAAGTGGTTGTAGTCGGAGGAGGAAATTCGGCCGGGCAAGCCGCGGTGTTTCTTGCGCAGACGGCGAAGCGCGTTCACGTGCTCGTTCGGTCGGACGGATTGGCGGATAGCATGTCACGATATCTGATTCGTCGCCTGGAGCAAAATCCAGCCGTGTCCTTAAGATATCAAACGGAAATCGTAGGACTGGAAGGCAGCGAACATTTAGAGCGAGTCCGTTGGCGGGACAACAAGACCGGGGAAATCGAGACTCACGCCATCGGACACGTCTTCCTCATGACCGGCGCCGTTCCCAGTACCAGGTGGCTCGAGGGTTGTGTCGCGCTCGACCAGAAAGGCTTTATCAAGACCGGACCTGATCTGTCATCGGACGATTTGGCCGACGCCGGCTGGCCGCTCGCCCGAGCTCCGCATCTGTTCGAAACCAGTTTGCCGGGAGTTTTCGCGGTTGGCGATGTGCGCGGAGGCAGCCTCAAACGTGTGGCGTCCGCAGTGGGCGAAGGATCAGTTGCGGTTGCGTTCGTGCATAAAGTGCTTCACGAATGAAAGGAAACGACGATGGCCGACGTAAGCTGTTCTCATATCGAAGCTATCGCAGCGGTCAAACACCCGAAGCGTCGAGAGTGCGCCGAGTGTGTAAAGATCGGCGCAGGATGGGTTCATCTGCGAACGTGTCAGGAGTGTGGCGCGACGCTGTGCTGCGATAGCTCGCCTAACCAACACGCCAGCAAACACGCGCGCGCGACCAAGCATCCGGTGATTGCATCGGCGGAGACAGGCGAGCGCTGGCTGTACTGCTATCCGGACGAAGCCTTCGCCGAGTATTAGTAACCGTTCGGATGTTGCAACATCCATTCCCACGCTGAAGCAATAATCTCATGCAGGTCTTGCATCGTTGGGGACCAGGCAAGCTCCCGTTTTATCTTTTCATTGCCGGCTACAAGCACAGCGGGATCGCCGAGTCTGCGCGAGACGACCCGCTCGGGTATTGGCTTGCCCGTGACCTCGCGAGCCGTCTCGATCACCTCGCGCACGGTATAGCCGTTATTTCCGCAGCCGATGTTGTAAACAGTGCTTCTCTGTCCCAGGATGCCAAGCGCCAGGATATGCGCGCGGGCGATATCGATCACGTGCACATAGTCTCGCAAGCACGTACCGTCACGAGTGGCGTAGTCGGCGCCGAACACCGCCGCAGGTCGGTTATCAGCCGCTGCCTTCAGTATAAGCGGGATGAGATGGGTTTCGCGGTCGTGAGCCTCCCCGTACTTCTTACTGGCGCCCGCCGCATTGAAATAGCGTAATGCGACATACCGGAATCCGTAGGCCTTCTCGTACCAATGTAGCACTCGTTCAAATGCGAGCTTCGACTCGCCATAGGGATTTTTGGGATTAGTCGGGTCAGTCTCTTCTATGGGTAGCCTTTCGGGTTCGCCGTAGACGGCTGCCGTCGACGAGAAAACGATTCTCCTGATGCCACAATCGTTCATCGCATCCAGCAATGAGAGCCCGGCCGTGACATTGTTTCTGAAGAACTTCGCGGGATTCAGCATTGAGTCGCCCACCAGCGCGTCGGCCGCCATGTGTATCACGGTCTCGGTCGCATGGACACTCAGGGTCTCCCTCAAGAGGTCGCCTTCCATCAGGTCACCACGAACGAAGTGAGCGCCTTCGACGACAGCTTTCTGATGGCCGGTGTAAAGGTTGTCATAAACGACTACCTGGTGGCCCTGATTCACCAGTTCCTCGCTCACTATGCTTCCAATGTAACCCGCGCCACCTGTGACAAGTACGCGCAATGTTTATCTCCTTTCATATGGCAAGACTGGTCCAACCTGATGATGCGATGCGCCAGGTGATAGTATTATCATCATGGCTTGTCATCAGGATAGTCTTAGCCTTGGTTTGGCGGCGAGCCGGGATGCAAATCTTTAATTGGCCGGGAAGGAGAGTCCAGCAGATGGCGGAACTGAGATCGGGTCGCATCGTAGGATTGCACAGGCTCTCGCCGGGACTCGCAATTTTCCATCTGGTGCCGGTCGACGGAACAACGTTTCCCGGCTACCAGGCCGGTCAGAACATAGCCCTCCGTCGTGATGATTGCCTGCTGACGAAAAAGGTCAAAGAGGGGAGCGAAGTGAGCTACGTACCTGATCTCGATTCGGATGGAAAACAGAAACGAGGTCCGGTCACACACTCATATTCAATCGCGTCGGCACCTTTCGAGACCGACCAGGGGAGCTACCTGGAGTTCTATATCGTCCTCGAACGAAATCTCGAGGGCGCGCCGGGACGATTTACCGAGTCGCTTTTTCGTATCGAAAGCGATGGCGATGACCGGCTGAGTTACATGGAGCGAATAGTCGGGGATTTCACGCTTGCAAAGCGAGCCACGGGCTACGACCACG
>DATMCM010000678.1:0-12682 GCA_035558335.1 Blastocatellia bacterium
GGGCCGCCGCGCTGATCGCTGTCGCGATTAAGATGATGAGGCCGATTGTTAATCTCTTGAGCATGAATACCCTTGTACGGGCGTCCTTCCGTGGGCGCCCTCCTTGCGCTGAAGAGTGATGTCGCGGGACGAGGGGCGTCCACGGAGGGATGCCCGTACATGCTAAGCCGAATCTCGCGCGATTTCGTGAATCGCTTTGAGTTTTTCGAGCAGCCCCGCCAGTTGCTCGAGCGGGAGGCTGTTGGGCCCGTCCGACAGCGCTTGAGCGGGATCGTCGTGCACTTCCATGAAGACACCATCGACGCCACAAGCGACTCCCGCGCGCGCCATGTACTCGATGAACTGCGAGTCGCCGCCAGTGCTGGTCCCCAATCCGCCGGGTCGCTGCAGGCTGTGAGTCACGTCGTAGACTACCGGGTAACCGAACTCACGCATAATCGGCAAGCCGCGAAAGTCAACCACCAGATTGTTGTAGCCAAAACTCGTTCCGCGCTCGGTAACCATCACCCGATGATTGTCTTGCGAAGTGGCCTTCTCGATGGCGTTCTTCATGTCTTGAGGAGCGAGGAACTGACCCTTCTTCAGGTTGACCGCGCGTCCGGATTTCGCCACTTCGACAATCAGGTCCGTCTGTCTCGACAGAAACGCAGGAATCTGAAGCACATCAGCGACTTCGGCAGCGACCCGCACCTGGGAGACTTCGTGTACGTCGGTCAACACCGTCAGACCAACATCGCTCCGGACGCGTCCGAGGATTCGCAGACCTTCGTCGATGCCGAGCCCGCGATGAGCGTTGATTGATGTTCGATTCGCCTTGTCGTACGAAGACTTGAAGATGAATGGAACAGCGAGGCGATCGGTGATGGCGCGCATGGCTTCGGCCATCTTGAGTGCGTGAGACTCGCTTTCAACGAGGCACGGCCCGGCGATAAGAAAGAGACTCCCTCCGCCTGCTTCGACATCCCCGACTTTGAAAGGCTTGATTGAGACCGGCATAAAAGAAGGGTTATTCTACACGGCGATGGTTGGAATTTGAAGGCGGGCGGCGAAGCACCAGAGTCGGTTCGAATCCCCCTGCGCCTTTGACAGCCATTCCAACCAGGTCGCGCCGAACCGGTTAACGTCGATGCGCAAACCGCCTTGGTCCGTGATGAATTCCATCTCCAAGCTTCGATGTGGAACGGCTCTTGCGGTCTGAAAAAACAGACGGGAAAATGACAGCAGTCAAGCACTGCTAGTAGACTCACAACGGCTTGTCACCCGCCCCCGGTGATGCTTGGCTGGGCAGGAGGGGCCGTCTGGCTTCAGGGCACTGGTTTAGTACACCATGAGTCTGATGCACTCATCTCAATCAGATAGAGCCTTCGCCGACCGCGCGGGCACGCTCGGGGAGCCGCGTCCCCCCTCCACCCGGGGGTTGCGGTGACCAGCGGACAACTTCATGAGTGACAAGAAACCCAACCAATCAAGGACGGAGCGCGCGGCCGAAGCGCCAACAGACTCCGAGCACGAACTAGAGCTGCTCACGGCTGAGAACGAGCAGCTCAAAGAAGAGTTGAGCCGCGAGCACGAGATGCACCTGCGCACGCTTGCCGACTTCGACAACTATCGCAAACGCATCGAGCGCGAACGAACAAAGGCCGCCCGCGCGGGAAAACGCGAGATAGTTCTTTCGATGCTTGATGTAGTTGATGACTTCGAGCGCGCGCTCAAACACATCGAGGAGTCACCGGAGTCAGTCTCGGCAGGACTGCGCGCGATTCACCGGCGGTTGACTGGGCTGCTCGAAGCGCAAGGGGTGACCGCTTTTGACAGCGTGGGCCAACCGTTCGATCCCTCTCTGCACGAAGCGGTGGCAACAGTCGAGAGTGACGAGCAAGAACCGGGCTACGTAATCGATGAGTTGAGCCGTGGTTATCGCTGGGGACAGGAGTTGCTCCGCGCGGCGCGGGTCCGGGTCAGTAGGTAGTAGCCAGAATCGCATCGAGCCGTGATGGAAAAGCGTCAGTTTGGTTCCGCCAACAACGAGGTCGCGGTAATCGGCCAGGGTACGTGGAACATCGATCGCGGTGAACGCGCATCGGCGGTCGCCGCGTTGCGCCGCGGCCTCGATCTCGGCATGAACCATATCGACACCGCGGAGATGTACGGGGACGCCGAACTGATAATCGCGGAGGCAATTCAAGGGCGACGCGATAAATTTTTCCTGGTCTCCAAAGTCCTTCCCAAGAACGCTTCCCGAACCGGAACGATAGCTGCCTGCGAGCGGTCACTGGCTCGTCTTAACACCGACCGTCTGGATTGCTACCTCCTGCACTGGCGCGGCCAGTACCCGCTGGAAGACACAACGGCGGCGTTCGAACAGCTTAAGCGCGAGGGAAAGATCCTATCCTGGGGCGTGAGCAACTTTGATGTGCCCGATCTTGAAGAGGTCTTGGACATCGCCGGCGAGGGAGGAATGGCCTGCAATCAGGTTCTTTACCATCTTCAAGAGCGCGCGATCGAGCACGCGGTGATTCCATGGTGTGAAAAACACGGCGTCGCGGTAGTGGGGTACAGTCCGTTCGGTCATAGGAGTTTCCCAGGCCCGCGCACGATCGCGGGTCGTGTGCTCCATCAAATCGCAGAAGCCCACAACGCAACCCCTCGCCAGGTCGCCCTTCGGTTTCTGGTTCGCCGGCCGTCGCTCTTCGCTATACCCAAGGCCTCAAACCCGAAACACGTAGAGGAAAACGCAGGGGCAGCGGATCTTCGACTAACCAGGGCCGAGCTTGCGCTGATAGACAAGACATTTCCGCTCGGAGCACGCCCAAGTCAAATTCCGGTGATTTAGATCATCACGCTCCGGCAAAATCCCTCGGTAGAGAGAGCACCGCATTCAAGAGCGTGAAGTTCACCTTTGGCCTGGTATTACCTGCCTCGAAGCATCCGGTCACTGAACTCGAGCCGCGCAAACATTCCTGATCACGCAGTGTAGCGGATCAACACCTGTTGCGTTAGAATCAGCCGGTTTTGAGAGTTCATTGAATGCAATTTATGCGATCGGTCGTGGCCCAAACGCCTGGTTGTCGCTGTCAGCGATCCCCGCATTCGAACCTCGACACAGGTAGGCCTGTCGGAAATCTCTGAGGTGATTATTGATGTCTAAAGGTCGACGCTTAGCTGCGATTCTTCTAGTTACCATCGGGTTGCCGCTTCAGCTTAGCGCGCAAGAAACAGAAAAGGTGACGGAGCGGTATACGAAGTATGAGTACCAGATTCCCATGCGCGATGGAGCCAGGCTCTACGCGTCGGTCTATGTGCCAAAAGACACTTCGCAAAAGTATCCATTCCTGCTGACGCGCACGCCGTACAGCATCGCGCCTTACGGCGTTGATAACTATCGCACATCGCTGGGGCCGTCGGAGCACTTTGAGAAAGAAGGTTTTATCTTTGTTTATGAGGATGCGCGCGGGCGTTATATGTCCGAGCGCGAGTTCTTGCAGGTGCGCCCTTATCAGCCGAACAAGAAGAGCGTCAGAGACGTCGACGAAAGCACGGACACCTATGACACAATCGAATGGCTGCTCAAGAATATCCCGAATAATAACGGTCGGGTCGGAATGATCGGCATTTCACAGCCGGGCTTTCACGTCGCTGCAAGCTTGATGGACGCGCACCCCGCGCTCAAAGCCGCCTCGCCACAAGCTCCGACCGCCGACTATTACATGGGCGACGACGTTTATCACAACGGAGCATTCATGCTGGGAGCGAACTTCGGGTTTTACGGATTCTTCACTCCGCGCAAAGGTGAGCCGGCCGTGCCAAAGGAAGGCCTTAGATTCGATTTCGGCACGCCCGACGCTTACGAGTTCTTCCTGAAGATGGGTTCCCTCGCCGATGCCAGCAAAAAGTACTTCAACGGCGAAGCGTCCTATTGGCAGGAGATCGTCGATCATCCGAACTACGACGAGTTCTGGCAGTCGCGCTCGCTATGGAAATTCATGACGAACGTCACGCCCGCCGTTCTCAACGTAGGCGGATGGTTCGATGCCGAAGATCCGATGGGGCCTTTTCACATTTATCGCGCTGTGGAAAAGAATAATCCCAACACCACCAACGTGCTGGTCATGGGCCCCTGGTGTCACGGCTGCTGGGCGCGCGGCGACGGCGACAAGTTGGGTAACTTGAACTTCAGTGTAAAGACGGCGGCTTTCTTTCGCGAGCAGATTCAGTTCCCGTTCTTCATGCGCTACTTGAAAGACAAGCCGATGGAACTGCCCGAAGCGTGGATGTTCTTGACCGGGCTGAGCGAATGGCGAAAGCTCGCTGCCTGGCCGCCGAAGGGACTGCAACCGAAGACGTTCTTTCTTCGCGCGGGCGGGCGCCTGAACAGCGGGCCGCCCGCTGAAGACGGCCAGAACGCGTTTGATGAATATGTCAGCGACCCGAACAAGCCCGTGCCTTATGTCGGCTACGTTGCGGATGGAATGACGCGAGACTATATGACCGAGGACCAGCGATTCGCGGCTTCGCGAACGGATGTTCTGGTTTATGAGACCGAGCCGCTTGAGGATGATTTGACCGTCGCCGGACCGATCAAAGTGAATTTGCAGGTTTCAACGACAGGGACCGACTCGGACTTCGTAGTGAAGTTGATTGATGTTTATCCGGGCAGCTATCCGACGCCTCAACCGGCGCCGAATCAGCCAGTGCCGGCGAACGCGGTGAAGATGGGCGGGTATCAACAACTTGTTCGCGGCGAACCGTTTCGTGCCAAGTTCCGTAACGGCTTCGAGCGCCCGGAAGCGATGATTGCGGGCAGGCCGACGCAAATCACCTACGATCTGCCCGATGTCTATCACACGTTTCGCAAGGGACATAAGATCATGGTGCAGATCCAGAGCAGTTGGTTTCCGCTGGTCGACCGAAATCCGCAAAAGTTCACGGACATCCCAAAAGCGACAGCAGCGGACTTTCAAAAAGCGACGCAGCGCGTCTACCGCTCAGCGAGTCTTAGTTCATCGGTGACGATGTCGGTCGAACCGCGGGCGAGGTTGTGATTGGACACCTTGTCCTACTGGTTGTTCTTGCAGAATAGTGGTCTACGCTCTCGGATAGGTGGTTCTCAGGGGCGTGTTGAGTGCGAATCTACGCTCGGCCGGCGACTTCGCCTGTCTGGGTGTTAACTCGTACCACCTCACCCTCCTTAATAAAAAGCGGCACACGCACCGCGAGACCGGTCTCCAATGTTGCTTGCCTGGTTGCTCCGCCGGCCGCGGTGTCGCCGCGTAGTCCCAACTCCGCGGTTGCAACGGCGAGATCGACAAACTGCGGGAGTTGAAGCGAAACGGGAGATCCGTTGTATTTCAAAACCTCCAGAGATACACTCTCTTTGAGATAGCCCGCATCAGCGCCGACCGCTTCGGCTGAGAAGGTAAACTGTTCGTAGCTCTTCTCATCCATGAAATGAAAACCGCCCGCATCGCTGTAAAGAAACGAAGCCGGCGCCAGCTCAACATCCGGTTCGCCAAACTTCTCGCTCGAACGGAAGCTCTTTTCCAGAACCGCGCCCGTCAACAGGTGACGCAACTTCGTGCGCACCATCGTCGCTGCGCCGCGCGCCGTCGGCGAAGCAAAGAAGACGTCGAGGACAACATATGGCTGACCTTCAACTTCGATCAGTAGTTTGCGTTTCAGCTCGTTTGCTGCGATAAGCGCCATTCGGTTTCTCCCAATGCTCAAGCAAGTCTAGAGTGCGTTTCACCAAATCAGCAAGAAATCCGCGCAAATCCTTCAAATCCGCTCTATCAGTGGTCTATGTTCGGAAGAATCGCTTAGTGGTGTCGCATAGACCACGGATGACACTGATCCGGCAGATTCGCGCGGATATAAAACACTCACTGGTTCAATCCTGGATGCGTGACATTCAGTCGAGTGACTCTGAAAGGGAGCGATGCAGGCGTGTTAGCAGATTCTCGGCAGTTGTTCGCCGGCCAGCATGTCAACGATGCGGGTTCCGCCGAAGCCGGTGACCATTGAGACTATGCCCTCGGGTTCGGCGATCACTTCGCCGATCACGCAGGCATCCCGGCCCAACGGATTTCCTTTCATCCGCGCTACAAGCCCGTCGGCCGCGTCGCCGGCGACGATTGCAATCAACTTTCCTTCGTTGGCTACGTACAGCGGATCGAGCCCCAGTATCTCGCACGCGCCATGCACTTCGTCCCTGATTGGAATTCGTTCTTCGAAGATCCGTATGTGAACTCCGGAGGCGAGGGCAATCTCGTTCAACGTGGTCGCGACTCCGCCGCGAGTCGGATCGCGCAGGCAGTGGATGGCTTCGACGCTTGCGATTCCTGAAGCCTCTTCCAGCATCGCTGACACCAGGTGATTCAATGGCGCGGTGTCGCTTTCAATATCGGTTTCGAGTTCAAGCTCGCCGCGCGCGATCATGATCGTAGTCCCGTGATCGCCGATCGAGCCGCTCACTAGCACTTTGTCTCCGACCGCCGCGCGCGAGGCCGAGAGGCGCACCGGCGACTCGATGACGCCGATTCCAGAAGTGTTGATGAAGACGCGGTCGGCGCCTCCTTTTTGGACGACTTTTGTATCCCCGGTGACTATCTGAACTCCCGCCTCGGCGGCCGCGTCCCGCATCGAAGCTAGGATCCGCTTCAAGTCTTCGATCGGAAATCCTTCCTCGAGAATAAAGCCCGAGGAAAGATAGAGCGGCCGGGCTCCGCTCATCGCGAGGTCGTTAACCGTCCCGTGCACCGCGAGCTTGCCGATGTCGCCTCCGGGAAAAAAGACCGGATCGACCACATACGAGTCGGTGGTGAACGCGAGCCTGGTGCTCCCGAGCCGGTCCTTTCCGTCTGCGTCGGCAACTTCGAATACCGCCTGGTCTTCGAGCAGGTCGAGAAGCGGGTTGCCCAGGTATTCGAGGAAAAGTCCCTCGACCAATTCGTGCATGGCTTTGCCGCCGCTTCCGTGCGCAAGCGTGATCTGAGTGTCTTTGATCTTCCGCTTTCTGCGCCGCGCACGTTCGACTCGTTCGAACAGCGGCGAAGGAGAGAATGGCTTTGTCATTGATCTTGAACCGGCGCAAGATCATCTCGCGCCCCGAAAATACTCTCGCGACCGAATCATCAGTTCGAATATCGATCCGGCGGTTGTGCAGCAGAAAGAAGTCCGCGATGCGGCCAAGCCGCCGGATAGCTTCGCTGTCTTCATAGCAAATCGGCTCATCGGAGACGTTGCCGCTGGTCAGCACAATCGGGCCGCCGGCGCTTTCAAGCAAGAGACTGTGCAGAGGCGAGTAGGGAAGCATGAATCCAAGGGCTCGCCCGGCGGGCGCTACCGCCTGGGGGATAGTCGAATCGGGGTTCCGGTCGAGCAACACAATCGGGCGGCGCTCCGAGAGTAGTAAATCTTCTTCGGCGCCGGAGACGCTGCAGTGTCGCCTTATGAGATCGACCGAATCGCACATCATCGCGAACGGCTTGTCCTCGCGGTATTTTCTTCGTCTCAACTCCGAAACGGTCCCGCCGTTGAGCGCATCGCAGGCAAGATGAAATCCGCCGATGCCCTTGATCGCCAGGATCTTGCCCTCGAGCAGCAGCGATCGAGCCTTTTCAATGACATCCTCCTGTCCCCAGGTTTCTTTCAGCGTGTGGCCGCTCGAGTCGGTGAGCAGCAGTCGCGGACCACATTCAGGACAAGCAGTCGGTTCGGCGTGAAAACGGCGGTCGAGCGGGTTTTCATATTCGATCCTGCAAGCACCGCACATCTGAAAGTCCCGCATAGTTGTGTTCGGCCGGTCATACGGTATGTCTTCGATTATCGTGAAGCGGGGACCGCAATTCGTGCAGTTGATAAATGGATATCGGTAGCGCCTGTCCGCGGGATCGAACAACTCTTTCAGGCAATCATTGCAAGTCGCGATGTCCGCGGAGATGGAAACGAATCGCTTGCCGGGCCGCTCCACCAACTAAGTACCAAAGTTTAATTTCTTACCTCCTTTTTTACGCACCCCTTTGCTCGCCGACTTCCTCGGGAAAGGGAGTGCGCTGCTCTTCAATGATCACCGCGACCAGCGACTCGGAATTCATTCTGGGGGGTGCACTGGTGGCAGTCAATACAGTGAATCCCCCGGTTGGAGGGGAGAAATACCTGAGACGCTCCTTGCTCTGAGCTGGGTCTGTTCGAGGTTTATGCGGAATCCGGATAAACCTAAGCCTCGCGTGTGCGCGTCACGTTCTCGCGCAAGAAACACCGGCATTTTCGCGCAAGAAACAACACGCGCAAGGAAACAACACGCGCGCAAGAAAACAACACGGGCGCAGCTCTTTCCAGCCGCGTTCACGCGGCTTTCCGAGGCAGGTAGGCCAGTCGTTTACGGCTGGTTCGCCGCGAGAGCTGTCGCGTCGAGTCCGTTTCAACGGGCTTCTCGTTCTGGCTTTAGCACTACGCGTTCAAGGCTAAAGCCGCGCAATCTAGAAGCACGCTAAAGCGCGCTGTCGTGGTTGGCCGCGGTGCGTTACCAGCCCTCGAAGGGCTGGCCTATGTGCCCTACGGGGAGCCCGATGAATCGGGCTCGTGCTTGCGCGAGATCCCCCGGGCACCCCAGCCTCGCGGGATGATTGACATCTGCATAACGAGGAGTAACTTATGGAACGAGCGTAGTTTTTGTGAGGAAAGAACGACGATCTCTCTGTGCATTTGCCGCCCGACTCGTCGGGGGTGGCTCTCAACTCGACCGCCCGTTAGGCGGCAACGCTGCAATTGAACAGGAGGTGTAAACGTGAAAACCTTCGCGCAAATGCACAATCAACCTGAGACGCAACAATCATCGAGCTTTACTCGGTCGAACGCGAGAATACTTGGGGCAAATCATCCCGAGAGTTCTTCGTTGTACGTGCAACCCACGATTGGCCATCAAGCAGCGCTACGGCCGTTGGAGACCCATACTGAGAATCTCAATGCAGGGGTGCCCGGTACGGCCTTGCCTGCTTTTGAGCATGACTTTAGCCGGATCCCCATCCATGAACCGATACAGACCAAATTAGCGATCAACCAGCCCGGAGACATCTACGAAGAGGAAGCAGACCGCATCTCCGAACAGGTGATGAATACGTCCGTTCCGCAGTTACAGCCGGCGCCCTCGCATCAGACGGAGCAGCCGGGCCAGCAACATGAGCACTTGCTGACTAAAAAAGTTGCGTCAAGCGACTTCGAACCGACCGCAGTCCCGCCCATCGTCCACGAAGTATTACGTTCGCCCGGCCAGCCCCTCGACCCGGCATCCCGCCTCTTTATGGAGCCGCGCTTCGGCTACGATTTTAGCAACCTGCGCTTGCACACGGATGTGAAGGCGGGGGAGTCCGCACAAGCCATCGGCGCCGCCGCCTATACGGTAGGCAATAACCTCGTGTTTGGCGCAGGAGAATTCAATCCCCGGAATGGCGAAGGTCGCCGGCTAATCGCCCACGAACTCACCCACGTGGTGCAGCAAAGCAACGGCACCCTTCGCATACAGCAACAACCCAAGAAAAAAGGCAGGGTTGTGAGGGTAGAACGTCCGAGTAAACCCAGGCCGAAGCCTCCGGGTCCCGGCCTCTACACCTTCGAGGAATTGCGTAAGTGGTATGACACTCACCCAAATAGGAAGAAGGAGAAGGTGGACCTGGTCAATGGGAAACGCACTCAAAATGAAGAGTATTCGCCTGAGGTGTTATGGGTGAAAGGATACGACTATGCGATAACACACCTTCACGGGGACAGGGGTACTGAAATATGGGTTAACAACGACGACCATGGCAAGGTGATTGGTATAGACCGGGAAATCCCATGATTGACCGGGCTGAAGCCTGTAGTTGGACGCGGAAGATTACTCTCGCCGCGGCGATTGATAATGTTGGTGCGCACCAGGAATTAGGGCTGGATCAGTTCGTTACGTACCGCATAGCGGACCAGGTCGGTTATCGAATGAAGGTTGAGCTTCTCCATAATGTGGCTGCGGTGGGTTTCGACGGTTTTCACGCTGATGTCCAGAAGCTCGGCTATCTCTTTGTTGCTTTTCCCTTCTCCAAGTAGTTTGAACGATTTCCCTCTCTCGAGTCGTCAAGCTATTCGGCGACAACCTGCTTGGATCGATCACCCCGCCTTTCAGGAAGCCTTCCAGCATCATCTCGGAAATCTTCGCCGTAAAGAAAGGTTTGTGCCGAGCGAGTTTCACGCAAAGACGCAAAGTAACGCCAAGACGCAAAGCAAGGCTAACGAACCATAGGGGAGACCTTGCGGCTTTGCGGTTCTTTGCGTCTTTGCGTGAAAGGGCTTACGCTCCGGGCTACTCCTTGTCTTCAACCGTAAGTCTCACCTCGGTTCCGTTTGAGCGAATCTCGGGCACGTACATCGCCTGTGCAACAACAGGCAGCGCATGAAACGTTCCAGGCGTTTCGGCTCGCAAGTCGTACCGGATTTGCCACACGCCTTCGGGCAGCTTGTCGATAAACAAAGCTACTTTGCGGTCTCGAAGCTCCTGATAAACCCAACGCGTTCGGCCAGTGTAGTCAACGTTGTCACTCGCCGCCGAGGGGCGCCGGGCCTTCGAGGCGGATAGCTCGATCTGCGTTGACGCTTCCGTCGATGCCGCGATTCCCTCGCCAAACTTGCGGGCCACAGCGCCGGACTTGAGCTCTTGCGCAAACAGCGACTCGCCGCTGCGAATCTGAACTGCCTCCAACCCGGCAGGCTTGAGATCTTCGAACAAGAGGTATTCGTAGTTGTTCTTCGCTTCGACGGTTAAGACCACCTCGACGCGATCGCCGCTGGTCACCGACTGGCCATCGCCAAGCGGCTGTCGTTCGTAGACGTAGCCTTTCAACAAAGTCGGCTTGCCAACCAGCTTGAAGTACTCGCGTCGCACGAATATCTCGCTCCCCGCCGCCGCGATGGGTTCTTCCAGACTAAAGAATTGCGCGCTTGCAGCGAAGTAAAGCGCGCTGGTTCCCCGGCGACGTGAGATGCGAATGTCGTTCTCGCCATCTCGGATAAACTGACGATCAATCGTGAATTGACTCGGCGCGCTGAAAGCGTCTTCGCCGGTGAGAGTTCGAACTGCGATCTGGTGTCCGTTGACCGAAAGCTCATACTGAAGGTCGACGGCAAGCTCCCCGCTCTGACGCAAATAGTCATTCAAGGCCAGGATCGTGATTGCGGTGTCTCGAGTGTTGCTCCATTGCGAACCCCGTCGATTCTTGATAAGCCAGTTGGTTACCGGCTCGACAAGTTTGTTTTTTGGATCGATGGCAAGCAGCGCCCGCAAAGCAAACGACGTGGCCTCGACTCCGCCGTCCGACCATCGCCAATAGATCCCGTCCTCGCCCCAATGCGCGGTCCCGCTCACCGTCTGTTGCGACGACTGAGTGCCGCGCTGAATAACCGATGTGTCGGGAGCCGAGTCGATCTTAACGCCGTTCTCGAGATTCTCGATGAGCGTCTTGGCCTTGTCCGCAAAGCCGAACGAGTGCGCGCTTAGAGCAAGCAGGGCGCGGGTGTACGCATTCAAACGGTCGCGATTGGCCCAGAGGTTGTCGAACGCTTTGGATTGAAACTGGGTCACCGCGCCCAGGCCCGACGTCCGGTGATAAGTTGCGAGCGCGTGAATCATCCAGGCTTGCTGGTCGTAGTTCACCTCCTCCTCGACGACTTCTTTGTTGAGGTAGTCGGCCGCGCGATCCAGCCTGGCGGCATCGATTTCGACGCCGGCATCGCGCGCCAGCACCAATCCCCAGACGACATAAGCGGTCATGAAATGATCGCTTTCTCCTTCCTTCCACCAGCCCCAGCCGCCGTCTTCGTGCTGAAAGTTATACAGCCGATCGAGACTTTGCCGGGTGATGTCATCGAGCCTCCTCAGATCTCGCTGGCCGTCCGGGTGAGTCTGCGCGGCGGTGGCCCGTTCGATTCCGCCAAAGATGCGACCCATTACGTTCTCAGGCTTGAGACCAAGATCCTTCAACGTCTTTCTCGTGATGGCTGCAGGCAGAAAGCGGCTCATCGTCTGCTCGGTGCAGCCGTATGGGTAATCGATCAAGTAGGGAAGGGCATCGAGCATCGTCACGGCCATGCTCGGCGCGAGCTGAACGGTAAGCGACGTTGACTCGCGCTTTCGTTCGGCTGGAACGTCGAGCTTGATCGTGACGTCGTCGCCGCGCGCCTTGCCCGATTTCGAGATGAGCTTCTCGATGCCGTGCTCGTAGACGATAAAGCTCTTCTCCATCGCGTCGGCGTACTTGCTGCCTCTCGCCGTGACTTTGAGTTTGGCATCGCCCGGTTGGCTGACCGCGACAAGCCAATCGACGCGAGTCTCGCCGTTTGGTTGAACGGTCACCGGACCGGCTTCGCCTTTGACGGGCTTGCCGTTCTGGACCAGCCCGGTTACAGAGACGCCTTCGGCGCCAATCGACGGTGAGACCGTCATCGCCGAGCCGGTGTTGTTGTTTATGACTGCCGACACCGTCAGCGAATCACCGACCGTAAAAAAGCGCGGAGCCTGAAGGCGAACTATCAAGGGCTGTTTGGTGCGCGCGGTTGCCGTTGCGATCCCAAACTGAGTTCCGGTGGTCGCAACTCGCGCCGTCGCTGTCCAGCCGGTCAATGAGTCGGGGAACTTGAGCTTGACCGTTGCCTTGCCGTT
>DATMCM010000679.1:0-12591 GCA_035558335.1 Blastocatellia bacterium
CTCGGAAAAGTCTGGGTGACTTTGTCGATCATCGCCTGGTTGTTGGCTTCGGGAGTAGGGTTGAATTGTCCTTCCCAGCGAAGACCATAGTTAAGCGTGAGATTCGGCCGGATGCGCCACGAGTCTTGAGCAAAGAAGGCAAGCTCGTTTGTCGAATACGACGCCTGCAAGTTGCCGATTTGGCGCAGGTACGTCACCGATGACGAATCAAAACGGTTTGCGATTGTTCCGCCTACCCCCAAAGTGTCGGCAACCGTGTCTGCGTTTGTTCCAGCGATGCTATAGGAGCCAGTCTGGTTGAAGCCAAACAGTTGGCTGATGAAGATGTGATTGTACTCGCCACCGAACTTGATCGTGTGACTGCCCTTTGACCAGGTAAGACTGTCAGCGGCCTGGATGCGCCGGTCCAATTGAGTGTTCTGTCCCAGAAAGTTAACCGTTCCGTAAGTGCCGAGGAAGTCTGTAACGTTCGGCGCAATGGCATTGGCAGGACGGGGTCGTTCCTCGCGAACCCACTGTCCGCGAAATTCATTGACCATGGTGCTGCTAAAGAAGCTGGTGAACTGTCCGACCACCGAGTTCGTACCGTCCTTTTCAGTTCCATTATTGGAGAGCGCGTTGGGGATCGTCGGAAACAACTGGTTGCCGACTGAAGTTGAGTTGAGCGCGTTAGCCGTGCTCCATCCGTATCTGACATTAAATCGGTGATTGGTGTTGATTTCGTAGTCGAACCGTCCTGTAAATGCCTTGGCGTCATTGGTCTGGGTGAACGGCTCTTGGAGCGACGTATAAAAATCAATAGCCTCCTGCGTCGCGGCGCCGGGTGTGACGGCAGTCAGGTTATCAAAGAAGACCTGACGCTTGTTGCGGAAGCGTTGCTGTTCGTATGCAACAAAGAAAAATGCCTTGTCTTTCTTAACTGGCCCGCCAAAGGATCCGCCGAACTGCTGCTGTGTTGGCGCGGCGACGAAGTTTAGAGGGATCCCCCCTACTCTGGCATTCCGGTCGTCTTCAGCCGCCTGCACGATGTCAGGCTTCCCGGCCCATTCCTGCGGCCGAATCACGTAGAACCCAGAGCCGTGCCAGGCGTTGTTTCCGGACTTGGTCACGGCGTTGACGATACCGCCGGTTGAGCGGCCGAACTCGGCGCTGTAGCCCGACGCCACTACCTGGAATTCCTTGATCGATTCTTGTGGGATCGTAAATGCGAAGTTCGAACGCTCGCCTCCTCGTATGCCGCCGAAAAACGGATTGTTGTAATCCGCGCCGTCAACGTTGATGTTCGAATTGATGCCGCGTTGGCCGGCGAGCGAAATCTGCTGCCGCGACGGTTCTACCTGAGCAGTCGGTGTAAGCGTGACAAAGTCCTGGAACCGGCGCCCGTTGATTGGGAGATTCTCGATGGCCTGTTGGTTGAGCACCGAGTCAGCCTCCGATCGGCTGGTCTGAACCTGAACCGCGCCCGCAGTGACGTTTACAACTTCCGTAACGCCGGTCACGCCCATCGATATGTTGACATCTCTGGTTCGACCGACGGTCACCTCGACATCGCTGACCGTAGTAGCCGCAAACCCGCTCGCCTCTGCGGCTACGTTGTATATGCCCGGCGGAAGCAGCAAAATGGCGTAATAGCCCTCGTCGTTCGAGGTCGTCGAGCGTGCAAGGCCGGTATTCTTGCTTGTCGCGGTAACTGTCGCCTTCGGGATCGTTGCTCCCTGCGCGTCGGTCACCGTGCCTGCGATTGTCCCAGTGCTTGCTTGCGACTGCGCCATGGCCGGAATCGCGCCGAAGCCCAGACACAACACAAGAACCAATGCGCATAGTGAGTGGAATGATTTTAGTTTTGACATTTCTCCTGCCTCTCTTGATTGGTGGTTTCAGATGCGGCGGTAAACCGCCGAAGCGATCTCATTTCCATCCGGCAACGAGATCGCATTCCCTAATGATTGGCTGAGGAAGCACTGACCGCCGCTGGATTGCCTTGCCACAAGCGGCCCGTCCCTCGCCAGTCTGCTCTTTACTAGTATTCACTGAGTACAGCCGCGCGGGCAGGACCATCAATCTGCCGGTTGAACCTGAAAGCCCATCCTAACCCGGGCGAAAGAAGCTTCACGTTTGGAACTGAATGAGCGAGCCTCCGCAGGATCTCTCACGTTGACGGCGTGTGGCAGGCTCCGTCCGCGAGAGTATAAAGCGCTTCGCGTGTTTGACCTTCCACATTAATAAGAGACTTGAAACTGCCCTGCGGGTAAGTGACAGGCTACTTCAAGGGTCCAATCAAGTCAAGGAAAATGCGTGTTAAGATCGCGCCCTCGAAAGGCTCGGCTCGGTAACTCGCAACCTCGAACTTCAACCCCGAACCAATCCCGGAAAGCCTGTTTTTACGGGCCTTTATTGTGCTCAATCTGGCCGTTTGCTACTTCCGCTGTAGTTGCACTTCAATCACGGCCTTATAGGTTCCGGTGTTGTCGGAGAGAGTTCCTTCGTTGACAGAAAGGAACAGCAAACCATCTCGCGCAGCAGTGAACTCGGCGGAGCGTCCGATGAAAATGAAATCATCGTTGTCCGCTCCGATCACCCCGATAAGCGCGCCAGTCGGCTGATCGGGCATGAGCTTCTTCGGATCAGGAAGATCAGGAATGCCCTCCGGTCCGCTGATTCGCCCGCTCGCCGGGTCAAGCGCGACCGAGCCTGTCCCGGTAATGTGAATTCGGTCGCCGCGCTTGACGAGCAACCCCGAACTCGTCCAATCCCGCTTGCCGACGACGTCAATTGAGACCGTCTTGACTGGCCCGGTCAGCTTTCGAGTCGGCTTATCTGCCTCGGACGCCTCGGGAGCAATCGTGGTGGTCACCGAAGGAGGGTTGACCGCCGGTTTCTCAATGGCCTTCTCGGGCTGAGGGTCGGCCTCTTTCGGTTGATTGGACGAAGTCGGTGTTTCGACCGGGTTCGTGTCTCGGGACGCGTCTGCGGGCTTACTTGAAGTTTCGCTTGCCGGATTATTGCGGGGGGGTGCAGCCGCAATCGAGTCCCGCGGCTGTGTCTCGCTTCGCGAGCTCACTTTCGGCGAAGGCTCAGCGAGCTGTGTCGCGGTGCTGGTCTCTCGAGAAGCCCCTGGGTCGGCAGCGCCGCCTGAACCGAGCGTCGCCGAGTCGAAGTCGATCCGTGCGACATCGCCGATGTACACCATCGCCTTGCTCAAGCTGCGGCCTGAACCCGTGTCTAACATCACCACGAATTGATCGTCCGCAAAACTAGTGACTTTGCCTTTGAGCAGACTGCCGTTCTTGAGGTGAATCGTGTCGGCTCGCACGGCCGAGGCCATCAACGCAAGCAAAATCAACAACGATAATGAGGGCTTTCGCATGGTAGTCTCCCTGGGTTAAAGATTTCTCCTCGCGGGCGCGGATTATATCAGACAAGCTCGAGCGGCGAAACGTAGCGACCTGCCGGGTGAGGAATGGAGCCTGCAGCCGCGTTCACTCCCCTTCGTGATTAACACGCTTGCTGTAGTCTTCCGAGGAAGCGGGATCGAGCTCCCATCGCTTGCGGTCTCGCTGTTCCACTTTCTCGGTTGTGTGCAGCGGTTCATTGTCTTCGTAGGTAAGACCGAGCGCCGCGCCCAGCTCCTCGACAACATCCTGATCGGGCGTTGGAGAGGAACCGCCCACGGTTTCCTCACCTATGTCCGCCCGGGCCCAGTCTGCGTCAATGTCGCCGCCGGAAAGTTCCGGGGTCCGCGAGTTATGATGGCCCAGTTCGCGTCTCAACTGCTCGCCTCCGGACGCGAGCCGCTGAGCATCAGCGAACTCCTGCTGAACCTCTGCGTCGGGCTCATACACTTCGGTCTCGGCGGTGCCCGCGTCGATAAATTGCTCTTTTGTCTTAGGCATAACCCGCTCGCCTCGAAGTTTGGTTCTCAAGACTGCGTGCAATGTCCTCAGCTTATCACAGAAAAGAAGGCCCGGGAAACTTTGGCGAGTGCCGTCGGAAGGAACTTGAGAGGATTTGGACTCGGATAACACAATGGCGGGCCTGAATTGGTTCAGGCCCGCCTGATTCTTCACACAACCTATCCAGCTATGACGTTGCTGGCGGCGAGGCCCTTCGGTCCTTGAGTTATTGTGAACTCAACGCGCTGGCCTTCGTTCAGCGTCTTGTAACCCTCGGATTCAATGGCCGAGTAGTGGACAAAAACATCATCGCCGCCTTCGCGGGTGATGAACCCGTAACCCTTGGTTGCGTTAAACCATTTCACTGTTCCTGTTTCTCTCAATGCTCTCTTCTCCTTTTCATCTGGAATAAATTGCAGCGTGATGATCGGAGTCAAAGCAAAGAGCGTTCGCGGTCCAACAGATCAAACGCGCAAAACCTTAACTTCAACTTCACTCCTCCTCACACAACTGCTGATCAAAACTCGCACATCCTACACATCGCGGAACTGACTGTCAACAAAAACTTAACCGGCGCAAGCCGCCGGTCAAGGGTGAATCAAAGGCACAAACAAGGCTTCCTTGCCGGGCGTCGCTCAAGGCACTGTGGCAATAAACTCGTTCGACTGAGCCCCGGTGCCTGCGATCACTCGCACGTGCATCGCTACGCCGGAACCGGGTGCTTTGCTAGCGCTGATCTTCGCCTGGATGAAGTCACTTGTTTGAAAAGATGAAGACTTAACCGAAACTTCCGAACCGTTTGCAATCACTTGAAGTGTGCCTGCGCTCGGGAAATTCGTGCCGTTGATCTTCAAGACCAAGGCCCCGCCCGCCTTCCGCTTCACTTTGATTGAGGTGATCTCGAGACCGACAAGCCTGCCTGCGATCAGCTCGTTGGAGAATGCCGTCAGCGGGTTTGTATTTCGTACTCTCACCGCTAATGAGCCGGCCGTGTTCCTGACCGACGGGTTTGAATCCAGCTCCACTACAATCGTAGACGAAGTTGAAGGGCCGGCAGATTGCGTGACGGTTGTTCCGTTTATTGTGACCTCGCTGTCGGCCTTAAAGCCGGTGCCCTGGATCGTGACTCGCAAGCCGGTTTGCCCGACGTTTGCTTGCTGAAGGACTTGCCCGTTTTGGGTCAGCACAGCCGAAGTCAGGACCGGAGGCGTCGCGTTTTCCGGAGGCCCAAGCATTCCAAGCTTCGCCGAAAGCTTCTTACCGCTGAAGATATAAACGTTTCCAGCGTTTAACAGTCCGCCGCCGAATCCGTCTCCGTGCATCGCGTTCGCTATATAGTCTATGTAGCCATCCCCATCGACATCCGCGCCGGTCAGCCGATATGAGAACTCGTCCTCGTCGTGCCCCCCGGCGAGCCTGAAGATTGGCGGTGCCGCCGGCGGGTCATAAAGCTTGATAACTGCCGGCAAAAAATCGTGTTGTCCGTAGATGAGTTCCGTCACGCCGGTGTCTTCACGCTCCACGCCGTCGACATCAAACGTGCGCTCCGGGCTGCCGACGAAAAGATCGGACAGGCCATCATTATTTATGTCGTAGGTTCGAACGGAGTCTCCTGCGCAATCAAGGTGGTGCTCGCCATAGATCGTCGTGATTCGCAATCCTGAAGCATCGGGGTTGGCAAGATCGATCGTGGCTCCGGGTAAGTTCGCGGCGCCATAAACCAAATAGACGGCGCCGGTCTTGCCTTGGTTATCAGGCGCCACTGCCTGGAGCGCACCCACTATCAAGTCGGTCCTGCCATCTCCGTTGACGTCGCCACTGTGAACCTGCGAGCCAAGGTAGTCTCCTGAATTTGCGCCGATCAGGTGAGTTGCGTTTGCCGGAGGGTTGCCGAGAAACGTATCTTGCGGCCAGACGTGCTGCCCGTAGATTACGAACGCCTCGCCGCACTGTGGTCTTGCTCCTCCGAAATCGGCCGCTCGCTGATCATGACCTCCGGGATCATCTGGGCCCGGGTTTGGAACTGTGTATGAAGCCGAGTCACGGAAGATCGATCCACCGATGATGATGTCGCCGATGCCGTCATTGTTGAGGTCGCCGACTTGCAGCGCCGCGCCCCAGTGATCCTCCTGACGCGCTCCGACTATGCGAGCGGTCCTGACCCCGGCTGGAGGGCTTGCCAGATCGATGACGTTTGGAAGCGATGTCGATCCAAACACTATGTAAGCGCCGCCTACGTGCTGGCTCCCGCCAAAGTTGATCTGGTCCGAACCGATGATGATGTCGGCAATACCATCGCCATCAACATCGCCTTCGTCGATCCACATTCCCATCCGGCCGCCGGACTGGGGTCCATAGATCGCAATGACTCCCGGAGGCGGAGTGCCGTCCAGCGAGCTGAGGTCGACATCCCCGCTGAAGCCGTGGGAGCCGAGCACTACATAAGCCGCGCCGCGATTGTCCGCGATTGGGTTGCCTGGCCCGTCCTGACCCGCAGCCCCGATCGCTACATCGCGAATGCCGTCGCCGTTTACATCGCCGTTGGCCGAAACCGAAGTGCCCAACAGATCACCCGATCTTGCGCCGTGAACTCTGAAGATGTTTGACGGATTCTGCGCCTGATCGACAAACCCGCTATCGCGACCGTCGCTGATGTAGAAGTTCACGACTCCGTTGTTGGTGAGGTTCCCTGAGCTTCCGAACATCCCGCAGAAAACCACATCCGCGCGGCCGTCTCCAGTTATGTCGCCCGCCGCGATCGGCAAGCCTATTTCGCCCTGCTTTCGAAGCCCGCCAAACAGCACCAGCAATCCGTCTTGATTGAAGTTTGCGGTATCAACCGCCAACTGAATGCCTCCGCTTTGCGCGGAAACAGGTGAGCGCGGCAAGAGCAAAGAGCAGAAAATAACCAGGACTAACCCAATTCTTAAGAACATTTCGTTAGAAATCCCCTATTGCACCTTGATTCAGTAGATCTGTGGTTCTTGCGAACGGAGGCTGAATTATACAATGCTGCTCGCAGGTAACGCGAACCGAGCTTAGTCCGACATGATTGTCTGCGACGAGCTTGAATGAGGAAGAAAACCAAGCCCTCCTCCGTCTAATCCACGGATATGACGGATGGCTAGAGAATGAGGCAGCTCGCAATAATGATCGAGCGCGAAAAACAGGCGGACATCATCGAGGATTGCAAACGGGGTGACCGCGCCGCGTTCCAGCTGCTGTTTGAAGCTTACAAAGACAAGGTCTACTCGATCGCGCTGCACTATGGAAGCGACCCCTCGATGGCTCACGATGTCACCCAGCAAGTCTTCTTGAAGCTGTTCACGACGATCGACCAGTTTCGCCACGAGTCCGAGTTCGCGACCTGGCTCTATCGCATCGTCGCAAACGCGTGCGTGGACGAGCAGCGAAAGCGAAAGCGGTTCGTGCCTTTCAGTCCGGAGGTTGAGGTGAAGGATTCCGGAGCGCGATCTCAGGAGCAGGCATACCAACGGCGCCAGCTCGCCGAGTCGGTAAGAGGCGCGATAGCCGAACTGAGTCCGAAGCTTCGAATGCCGATTCTGCTCAAGTACGTCGAGGGGTTGTCGTACGATGAGATCGCCACGGTGCTCGGATGCTCGATTGGCACCGTCTCGTCGCGGCTGAATCGAGGCCACAAGATGCTTGCGACCAAGCTCGGCCATCTGCGCGGGGAGATCGCGGCAGGGGAATGAAGATGTTTAACAAGCACGTCATCAAAAAGCTTTCGGCGTACTGCAACGGCGAGCTTCCGGCCGAAGAAGCGGGCCGCATAGGCGAGCACCTGCTCGTCTGCGAGCGCTGCCGCCGGGAGTACGATGACATAAAGCTCGGCGTGCAGTTGGCGGAGAGGTTGCCGCTTGTCGAAGCTCCCTCGGAGTTGTGGAGCGAGATCGATGGGTTGTTGGAAGAAAGGTCGCGCAAGGCTGCTTACGATGTGAAGACAGGTCGCCCATGGTTTACGGTGCCTCGCCTTGTAGTGGCAACAGCGAGCGCCTTGACGCTCGTGTTAGTCGCCGGAGTTATATGGTATGACAACAACCGTCCGTGCTCTTCGTGGGAAGTTGCGCGTTACGACGTGGGCTCGAACGGTCCTCAACGGACGAGCAGGGTTGCGGTCGGAGAGTTGGTCGAGACTGATGCTTCATCGAGAGCAAATATCAGTGTTGGGCTGATCGGAGACGTCGAGCTTGATACAAATTCCCGAGTTCGGCTTCTCGAGACATGCGTGACCGAGCATCGACTTGCCCTCGATCGCGGGCGCATATCGGCGAAGATTTCGGCACCGCCTCGACTGTTCTTTGTCGACTTGCCTTCGGCGCAAGCGATCGACCTGGGGTGCGCTTACACGCTTGAAGTCGACGACAGCGGCCGGGGCTTGTTGCACGTGACCACAGGATTGGTCTCGCTGGTCCGAGACGGTCGCGAGTCTTGGGTGCCGATCGGCGCAATGTGCCAAACAAGACCCATACTAGGGCCGGGCACCCCCTACTTTGAAGATGCGAGCGAAGCGCTGCAAGAGGCGCTGGAAAAATTCGACTTCGAGAACGGTGGCGACGATGCGCTCAAGGTTGTGTTGTCAGAGTCACGAGATCGCGACACGTTTACGCTTTGGCAACTACTCTCGCGGGTGGACGAATCTCAACGGCAAGAGATACTGGACAGGATAATCACCCTTGTCGGACTTCCGAAAGGCGTGACCCGAGAGGCGGTGATGCGACTCGATTCGAATGCCCTAGACTGGGAGCTCTGGTCAGACGCATTCGATACAGTTTGGTTCTAGAAGTGGGTTGGAGTTGCGAGAGCTTGTACGGGTGGCCCTCGGCGGGCCGCGTGCCACGGTTCTTATGCGCAAATGGAGATCTTATGAAGAAAGCGATGAAGTGGTCAGCAACTGGGTTGGTAGTTCTTTTTCTCGCCGCGCAGTTTGTTCGACCGGCCAAGACCAATCCGGTGTCGGATGAATCCAGAGCAATACAGTCTCATGTTGAGATGAGTCCGGAGGTCTCCGACATCCTGGGGCGAGCATGTTATGACTGTCATTCGAATGCTACCGACTGGCCCTGGTACAGCAAAGTCGCTCCGGTGTCGTGGTTCCTCGTCTCTGACGTGAATGACGGCCGGCGCCACCTGAATTTTTCCGACTGGGCGAAGTACGACCGGGGCAAAGCGGCTAAGAAAATGCAGGAGATTGACGAGGAAGTGACGAGCAAGGCAATGCCGCTTTCATCATACACGTGGCTTCATCCCGAAGCGCGGCTTTCAGATCAAGAACGAACGCTCGTATCCGATTGGGCGAAAGCGGAGAGCAAGCGGCTCGAGTTGGCAAGAGCAGACCAGAATTGATCCAGCGCAAGGTGGGTATTCGTGAAGGGGAAGGCCAGGTTCACGAAGGCGAAAGGCAAGTTTCACGCAAAGACGCCAAGAACCGCAAAAACGCGCAAGAATGGCAAAGACGCCAAGAATCACAAAGTCGCGAAGGATACAGCGTCTTGGCGGTCCTTTGCGTCTTTGCGTGAAACCAGTCTCCAATTCGTCAAGCGCGGGATCCGCTACTGAGTCCGTCTGCTCTCTCACGCAGTCAAGGTCTTTAGCAGCGCGGGATGACCGTACGGGATGATTACCTCGCCGATCAGCATTCCGTCTTTCTTTATCGAAGCTACTCCGGCAGCGACTGCCGTTCGGACGGCTCCGACTTCACCGGTCAGAACCACCAGCCCCTTTCCGCCCGGCTGGTTGCGAGCCTCGATCAACTTGATGTTAGCCGACTTCACGGCTGCGTCGCCCGCGTAAATTGCCGAAGCGACTTCCTTTGTCTCGATGATCCCGATCGCTTCGATGTGATCGACCTTCACTCGTCCTTTGATGGCTGCCGATAATTCGGCGTGCACGTTTGGAATGATGAAGTGATCCAGCACCGTCTCGCCCGCCTTCGCGAGACCGGCTCTCAGAGACGATTCCACGTCGGCCACGTTCCCGCCGATCATGATCAAGTACTTTCCGCGCGGGATGATCGTGGTCATCAGAAGCTCGACTTCTGCCATCTTCATCATTGCGTCGGTAGCATCGATGCCGCGCGCGATCGAACTTGTCTCGAGAAACCCTATGCAATGATGTCCGCCGGTGAGATCGCTTGTACTCATTCCATGTCCCTTTCGCTCTACTGGTTTCGATTGCCAGAGCTGGGGTCGCTTCCGGCGACTCCGATGTTCGCCACGGTTTCGCCTTTTGTCATCGAAGGCACCGCGCGAATAAACAAAACAACTCCGGCGACCGGCGACCGCGCTTCGAAGATCGTCTTGCCAACATAATCCGTGACGTAGCCGAGCTTCATTCCTTGTTCCACATAAGTTCCGCGCCGGACCAGGGGATAGAAGATTCCGGTTTGCTCGCTCGCGACGCTACCGATTTTCTGGATCCAAACCGGATGCTCGATCGAGCTTGGCGAGCCCGGCAACATCTTCAGGTATCGCATAACGCTCAGGGCGCCGTTCACGAGGGCGCTTACATCTTCGGCGTCGACCGTTCCTGCGTGCCCTGCTTCAACGGTGATCGAGGGCTTGCCGCGAATTGTCGCCGTATTTTCAAGATAACGGGAAGCCGCCGGGTCCGTAGGCCGCTCTGTAGAAATAATGATGTGGTCGAGCCCGAAGGCAAGCACCATCTCACGCGACACCGCGTTCTGTTTTTCGTTGTTCGTCTTGGTCCAATAGCTGTACGGCCTCAAGCTTTCGTCGATGTCTCCGCCGTGCAGGTCGATCAGGTGATCGCACTGCTCGACTACTTGTTTTGTTATCAACAACGACGCGCGCTCGGTCTGGGTGCCGTCCGCTTTTCCCGGATAAAAGCGATTCATACTTTTCCCGTCGACCGGGTTTACGTGAGCGATCTTGTTTTCGAAGGAAGGAACGTTGACGAGCGGGACGATGATGACGGTGCCCGAGACTTCCGTCGGATCGAGCAATGCGATGAGCCGTTCCAGGGCGATGATCGAAGCGTATTCGGTTCCGTGCGCTCCTGAGACGAGAGCGAGTACCTTACCGGGGTTTTTGCCGTGAACGACGACGACCGGGATGCTCAACGCAGCATCGCTGGCCGCGGGAACTTCGATTGTGCCGGCGACTTTGTGACCTCTCGCCGCCGTCGCGGAGCCGACCGTAAACGAGGCGCGATCCTGAGCTGAGGCGATGACGCCGATGCTGCACGCTGTCATCAGCGCTGCTATTGTGCGGATAAACATAGACTCCTCCTGGAGGCGGCGAAAGTATAAGCAGCAGCGCCGCTCACCGCAACGCGCAAGCCGCGGTTTGCATACGGGACTCTGTTCCAGTTTCTATCCTCGAACACGTTAGACAGTCTCGCGTATTCGAGAATGAAGCCAGCCCGCGCATCCTTTTCTAACAATGGAAGAAAGCTATCAGCCTCTTCGTCTAAGTCCTGAAAGCGAAAACGAAGCGGGGCGATCAGGCCTCAACTGTCAGAGACGCGAAATCAAATCCACGAAGTCGAGTGGGGATAGAAAAGGAGTCTGCAATGTCAAGAAATTCAATTCTACGGTTTGCATCAATCAAGAGGTTTGTTCCATTCTGCGCACTCGCGCTGGTTGCCCTGGCGCCGGCGGCTATCGCGGGAGGCTTTCAGCTCTCGGTCGAAGCGCCAAACGCGTCGAGCGGCTCACACTCGAAAGACGCCGCCCTGATCGTGCGCACCTTCGGCTGTCACACCCCGGCGGACGCCGCGATCACTGCCAGCGCCGAAGGACTGGTCAACGGCAAGCGCCAATCGGTGAACCTCGAGCCTGCACCCTACGCGACCGGCGTCTACGAGATCAAGAAGCAGTGGCCTTCGGAAGGCGCATGGGTCGTCTACGTCAGCGGCGCTTACAACGGCATGACTTCCAGCTTGCTCGTCGAGCTTGGACCTAACGGTTCGGTGAGGCCCGACACGAAGATTGCGGAAGGGCAGCTCAAGGGCAGGTATGCTCGCGGCGAGCGACGGAAGTTCACTGCCCAGGAGATCGACTCTGCGCTGCAGGGGCTTGCAGGTAAGGTGAGCCAGGTGGACGGGACGGAACTGCCGTCGTCGGTTTCGGCGCCGGTGATCGTGTCCGGGCTCGGTGCTTTTTTGTTTCTCGCGGGCTACGCCGCGATCACACGTCGCGGGAAATCTCGCAGGGGTCACAAAACGGAAGGGTCAACACTTGAAAGCTAACCGAGTAGTCAATTGCGAGCGAGCCGGGTTAGCGGACGTCTACCGCGCCCGGCTTCGTCGCGCGGCCAGTAGTACTTCCGGCTCAATCTGGGTAGGGATGCCTCGTCGCGTATGAGTACGCAGTAGCCGCCGAGATCAGATGACAGATCCAGCCAAACACCCCGCCGGTGCCGATCCAGACTCCCGGAGTCACAATCAGCCAGAATATGCCGCGAAGTATTTTGCCGTTGTAGATTTGTCCAACGCCTGGAATAAAGAAGCTCAAGACTGCCGCTAAGCCTGGGTTTCTCATCTCACCTCCTTCCTGACAATACGACGCTTTTGCTACCGGAAGTTCTGACACGGATCTGCGAGGCGCATCCTGTCCGGAAATTTAGGTTGCGACGTCAACTCGAAGCAATGACAGGTTGGGAAGGCGGGCTTGCCCCCCGCTACTCCAAGTCTCAGGTAATCGGTCGAGGGAGCG
>DATMCM010000680.1:0-36010 GCA_035558335.1 Blastocatellia bacterium
TCCGAGCCACCGGTCGAGCCGACGCTGTCGGCGTCTTCGTAGTTCTGCCATTTGCCGGTTCCGGTTTCGTAGCTCGCGACTGATTCCGGCCTGCCATCCAACGCTAAGCCCGCTGCGTCGTTTGCCGAAACCAGCAGTCGCCATGCCGAGGTCAAATCCTCGTCCTGAGTTATCACCGTCTCGCCGATCCAGGTGTCATTTTGATATATGGTTTTCTGCCAACCCTCGCTCGGGCCGACCGCAACCAGCACCAGCTCGTCGTGATTCGCGCCGCGACCCAGCGTCACCCTCGGCGGCAACGAACTGCTCATTGGCTTTGAAAACTGCAATTGTAGTTGCACTGGACCCGGCTCGATGCCTGGAAACCGAGTGTCGATCACCAATTGGCGCGCCGCGCTTGAAGAGTCAGTAGGCTGTGTCCACCGTGCTGAATAGACCAGTTTCGAGAACGTTCCGTCGCCAACAAAACTGTACGCCTTTACCGATTCGAGAATAGGAGGACCCGCGGTCCATCGAAGCACACCTAGCGCACCCGCCCAGTTCTCCCTGTTTACTACTTGAATCTCGCTTTCCGGTACCGTGAAATCGCAGCAGCTCGGCCGCATCTCGACGACGAAGGGGGCCGGCACCCGGTTGGTACCGTACGCGTAATCGGTCGAAGAGCCGGTAGTCGCGTACAGATCAATAGCCTGTTCCGGATGGTAGACTTGATTGGCTATAGCGCGCATGTCGGCGGACATTTGCTGAGCGAGGGACGAAAGCGTCGACGCATCAGGCGTTTCCAACTCCTGATAGCCCCAGGGATAGAGGATGAGCTGGGAATAGTTGTGGTAGTCGAGTTGCGCTCTAAAATGGTGATTGGGGTCGTCCATCAAGCTCTTGATCGCCTTGACCTCGGGTTCGCTCGCAGCAGACGGGCCCCGATAGATTTCGTTCTCCGGGTCGTCGCTTGCACCTATGTCATCGTCGATACACCGCTTGCCTCCAGTGCAGTAGTCCGGGCACGCATCGTCTCCCTGAATTCGCCATTGATACGGGTAGTTCCGATTCAAGTCCACGCCAACGGACGACAAACAATTGCCAAAACTAAACGTCCGCCTGTTCTTGCGCCAAAGCCTCACCCCATCAAGGCTGTCGTTGGGCGAGCGCTGACTGTAGGTCAGCCCGTCGGGGTTCACAATCGGAACAATCCAAATCTGGAGATGGTCGGCAAGATATCTGATTTGATCGTCCGTGGCGTAGCGGTTGATCAACTGGTTCGCGAAATAGACCGGCGCCTCAACGGATATCCACTCTCGCGCATGATGACAACCAGTGATGAGAGCGTCCGGCTTGCTGGCGTCATCAAGCGCCGCACCGCGAGTTATCTTGAGCGCGAAAATCTCTCTTCCCTCGAAGCTTGTACCCAGCGTCACATATTGGGCGAGATCCGGGTGCGAGTCGGCTAACGCTCTGAACTCGGTCCGAGTCTCTTCGTAGCTATGGAAGCTGCCTTCTGCAAGCGTCGTCTGAACCGAACCGGTCGAGCTCGCCGTCCGCCGTCCCGCGTCAAAGCTCTTACCTGGAAAGAACCGACCAGCCGCGTCGGCGAATTCGTTCGGCCTGAAGAAGCCAGCGAGCTTGAACCCCCGGCTGGTGTACTTGTCTTTAATGTGCGAGCTGATTGATTCGGCGGAGCCGTCCGAGTTGAACACATCCAGATAAGCAACCAGGGAGCCGTCGGTCATCAAGATGTTCTCGCGGTCACCAAGCCATCCGGCGCGCCCAGGGCCCGGCTGGCGATCTGCAACATCTACGACGGCAATGCGCACCTGTGATTGTGCCGCTGATGCCGACTGGTAGTCGGGCGTGATCGCGCTCGCCAGATCGTCGCCTTGTGCGCGAGCTTTTTGCCATTCCACGATTGAATCGTAAATGACATCTACGCTAATGCCGGCGCTTCGCAGCCGATCGATTTGGCGGGGCGAAGCCGCTGCGAAGGTTTCGTCACCTTTCGACGACCAGACCGAAAGCTGCAGACCCAGTTCGCTTGCGAGCCGCGACAGGCTTCCAGCCTCGGCTCCAATCCGCGCGATTTGCGGGACCAGTTCGTTGCGAACGAGCTTCGATTGCACCAGCCGATACTCGCTCCACGCACGCAATCGGAGTTGTGGGTTGGGATTGGCCAGAGCTGCGTTCCAGAGATCGAGTTCTCCGTTGTCCGCCAGCCTGACAAGAGCCGAAAGCGCTTTGCTGAATTCGTCACCGCGGGAAGAAGCCAGCCCCAACTTTAGCTGTTCCTGCGTCTCGTGTGATGAACGAGCGGATGCCAGCGAGGATAACGCCACGCTGGCGATAAGCAGAGCGAGCGGGGCCATGATCGCGATCGCAGTTGCCGGGTTGCGCGACGCCCCCTTCCTCGTCTTGTTCTTCCTGGTCAGCATCTGAGAGAACCGATCACGCCGCCTACCCGGATCGGGTTGCGGCAGAGCAAACTCGGATGGTCAACGGGGCTGATGGGGAGCTTACGACGTCAGATGCGGGCTCGCGGGAAACCACGAAGTCTCCAGCAAAGCTCGGGAAATCGAGTCTTCTAGGGTTTCTTTCCGCGCTTGGCTGGCTTCTCCGCTTCTACCTTGTACGCATTCTTCACGCCCTCAAGCGCTTCTTTCACAATGGGTACGCGCTTGTCGGTCGGGGGAGCCTTGGCGACGAAGTCGGCTAGGGTATTGGCGCCCTCTTGAATCTGCGCTTTCTCGGTCGAGGCGATCAGTGTGAGCCCGAGCCCGTACAACGCATCAATATTTGCCGGATCGACAGCCAGCACCGCTTTGTAAGCTGCTATGGCCTCATCAGTTCTACCCGCGCCGAAGTACAGGTCACCCTTTTGCACTCCCCACTTGTTCTTGTTCGCGGCGTCCAGCGATGCGGCCGTATCGTACGACTTGACCGTAGGGTTCACGAGGTCGGCGGCCCCGAAGTACTGAACCAGCAGATTCGCGTTCTTCGCGAGAATATTGTAGTAGATCACGATGTCGTTGCTGAGGTTTGGATTGTTTTGAGGAGTATCAGTCGAAGCAGCAGCTATCGCCCGGTTTGCTGCTTCGACGGCTTTTACAAAGTGAGGCTTGGCCTCGTCGCGCTTCTTCTGATTGAACAACTCCACACCAATTTGGTAATGAGATTCCGCGAGGTTGGCAGCTGCCCGGTAAGAAAGCAGCAGCATTGCCGCGTGCTTTCCGGGGTCTACGGTCGAGGCCTGTTCAAATTCGCTGAGCGCGGCCTGGTAGTTTGGAGGGGTTGCTTTTGTTAGCTCGATGCCGGCGTTGTAGTGAGTTCTGGCTGAGTCGAAGCTAGCTTGCAGCTCCTCGCCTTCTTTCTTTTTCTGCTCGTATTCCTTCTGCGAGACTTCGGCCTTGGCTCGGTCCGCCGCAGAGAGTGTTGGAGCTGCGGGTTTTGCTCCCCCGGCTTTCTGCGCGGCCAGAATTTGATCGAGTGTTAAAGTCGAGCCGTCACCTGCCTCGACATCGAAGTTCACTACCGGCATCGTGGTTATTCGAATGCCGGATTGATAGGCCGGTGCGATGTTTGGTCCAGACGCTACAAAAATAAAAGTGCCCTGGAGGGGGAGGCCGAGCATCACGAAATGTCCAACCTTGTCGGCCTTCAAGTTCCAACGACCCTTGATGTCAGTGCGATAGATATCAATGACCGCGTTGGGCACCCCCTTCTTCACGCCGTTCTCAGTAATTCTGACTGTCCCCTCGACGCTGCCCGTCTGAGCGCATACGGTTATCGCTAGAAGAAGAGCGAATCCTACGGGGGCGACGGCTCGTCTTAGGATTGAGCTGAACATTGGTTCCTCCTGGACTCTTCGAGCTGGACTCTTCGAGGAGCACCTCGAACCTATCATTCGGATGCTGCCTCAAGCGCACCGGTTCGCACAAATACCCTGATTTCATGCTTAGCGATGCTTGGGCTGACTCTCAAATTCACTGCGTATTCCAAGTCTATATCAGCCACTTTAGCAGTGTCAACGCACGGTAAGCTCGCAGCGCGGAGCGAACTTTCATTGACAGGACATAACCGATTGAGACAGAGTTACAACTCGCAAGCGTTGGGTTTGACATCGCTATGGCGGGCATAGCTCAGTTGGTTAGAGCGCCAGGTTGTGGCCCTGGAGGTCGAGGGTTCGAGACCCTCTGCTCGCCTTCACTCTTCTTTCTCCTCAGTCCGCCATTCCACCTCACAGCTCGCCTCAGTGTTAAGAAGAAATCCTTGCCGTCATGACCGCGCGGGTCAGATTGTGGTTGTATAAGTCGCGTCTTATCCACTATTATGCCTGATCGTATTTGTAATCGATCTGCAGGGCTCTGGACTAGGGGAAGGCGCGGGTCGGGTCAAAGTGGCCACGCTGGAAGGCGAAGTGCCCGCGCTGAGTCATAAAGCCGCAATCACCGCTCTCGGTCGTCTCGGCTCTGTGTCAAAAGCTGAAATGAGGCCTTGATCGGGAATCGCTCTCAAAGACCCTTCAGGGAGCTATGTGTAGGAATAGTTTGGGTTGAGAGCGGGATGGGTGTCTGGCTCGAACGGGGAATATTAATTGCTCTAATGGTTCGTACGCCCTAGTTTTGGTGCTTTACCGGCCTCAACCGAATCGGGCTGCTTCAAATTTTCTCTCTTAAACTTATGAAGCTCTCCAGCAAGCTGAGAATTTACTCGCGCGAGCTTGCCTTTATGGCAAAGGGGTTACGGTCAACCGACCACCCCATTTTGGCCCACATCATACCGATTCGGCGGTGCAATTTGGCTTGCGCTTACTGCAATGAATACGACGACTATTCGAAGCCGGTGCCGCTCGAAGTCATGTTCCGGCGATTGGATAAGCTGGCTGATCTGGGAACGACTGCAATCATCATTAGCGGCGGCGAACCGCTGATGCATCCGGAGATCGAAGCGATCATCAAGAAGATTCGACAGCGCGGGATGCTCGCGTGTCTCATAACGAACGGATACCTGCTGACTCAGGAGAAGATCTTAAAGCTCAACAAGGCGGGTCTGGAGTACATGCAGATCAGCATCGACAACGTACAGCCGGACGATGTCTCCAAGAAGAGCCTGAAAGTATTGGACAGGAAGCTTGAGTGGCTTTCACGGCTTGCTGAGTTTCGCGTGAACATTAACTCGGTGATCGGCGGTGGAATCAAAACTCCCGAAGACGCTTTAACTGTAGGTCGGCGCGCGGTCGAGTTGGGTCTCTCGAGTTCGCTCGGAATCATCCACGATGGACTCGGGACGCTAAAACCCCTCAAGGGTGTTGAGCGGGACATCTATTTCAAGATGAAGGGTCTGGGCAAGAAGGGACACACCAGGATTAACCGGTTTCAGAAAAACCTGGTTGACGGCAAGCCCAACGATTGGCGATGCCGCGCTGGAGCTCGTTACCTCTACATCTGCGAAGATGGGCTGGTGCATTACTGCTCGCAGCAACGCGGTTATCCGGCGGTGCCGCTCGAGAGTTACACGGTGGAAGACATACGCCGCGAATATCTGACCAAGAAGGCTTGCGCCGACTACTGCACTATCGCGTGCGTTCATCAGGTTGCGACCTTCGACAACTGGCGCGATCCGCAGACGCTCGGGGTCAAGGGCGCGGTTCAGCGCGAAGCGGTCCAGGCGATTCAGACCCTGTACCAAATCGAACAGACCGAATAACTGCAAGAGGTGCGACGGCAAGGCTAGCGCACTTCACTTACAAGTGATGGCGAAGCGCGGGGGAACAATTTGAAGCTTCGCAGAAGACGACGAGGAGAGAGAGATATATGCATAAGCCAACGAAATATGTGGAGAAGGGATTGGCCGTCGCGGCTAACGTTGCGTGGCACATTTACGAGCCGCTCAATCGCATCAAACAGAATCCGTCCTTCACGCCAAAGTGGTCGGAAAAGCCGCTGCTAAAGTCCTATCAAAAGACAAAACCGCCGCTGGGCTGGCCTCGCACAACCGATTCGCTGTGTCCAAAGTGCATCCCTGAAATCCGCCAGCAGATCGTTGACGGCAAACTGCCGCACCAGATCCTGCTCAACGAAAAGATAGGCGAGATTAAGGCCCAGATCATCGAGCGTGACGGCAAGATCCTGATGGTCAAGGACTGCGAGAAACACGGCCACTTCGAAGATGTTATGTCGATCGATCCGGCGTTCTTCAAGCACCTCGAAGAGGTGTTCCCCGGCCGCGACATTCGCGCGCACAACGACGAAAAGCTCCATAATCATGGATCAAGCACAGTCAAGCACGGTCGCGGCTCAGTGCTCACCGTAGACCTGACCAACCGATGCAACATGATGTGCGACCCGTGTTTCATGGACGCAAATCAGGTCGGGTTCGTACACGAGTTGAGCTGGGAAGACATCAAGACGCTGTTGGAAAACGCCATCTCGATAAAGCCGCGGCGGCAGATGTCGGTTCAGTTTTCTGGCGGCGAGCCGACGTTGTCGCCGTACTTTCTTGACGCGGTGCGTTACGCGCGCAAGGTGGGTTACAACAGCGTGCAAGCCGCCACTAACGGAATCGAGTTCGCCAAGAGTCCTGAGTTCTGCATGCAGGCAGCCGAAGCCGGCTTGCGCTACGCCTATCTCCAGTTCGATGGCATTGGCAACGCCGCGAATGAGCATCGCAAAGTCGGAAACCTGTTCGACGTGAAGCTCCGCGCGATTGAGAACCTCCACGGCGCCGGCGTCGAGATTGTGCCGGTGACCACCATAATCAACGGAATTAACAACGAGCAGGTCGGACGCATCATAAAGTTCGCGCTCGACAACCCGAAGAAGATCTCGTTCCTGTCGTTCCAGCCCGTTTCATTCACCGGCCGGGACGAGGAGATAACCGACGATCGCCGGAACGCCCAGCGATACACGCTGTCGCACATGGCGCACGACGTGAAGAATCAGACCGGTCTTGGCGAGCCGAACCGCGACTGGTTCCCGATCTCTTTCATGGGGACTTTCTCGGATTGGGCCGACCTCGTCCACGGTCCGGAGGGCGACTGGGGTCAGTTGAACTGCGGCTGCCATCCGAACTGCGGAATCGGAATGGCGCTCATGATCGACAAGGAGACGAAGGAGTCGGCTCCAGTTACCGCTTTCCTCGACGCTGAGCAGTTCGCCAAAGACCTGATGAAGGTTAATGACGCGGCTCGTGGAAAGAAGCTGTCTTTGTTGGGCGCCGGGCTGGCGCTCTTACGCAACTATGATCCGTTCATGGCGCCTACGCACTTCCGCATCAAAGATCTGATGATGAAGTTTGACAAATCGTTCGGGGCGTCGGGCAAGGACTACGGCAAGGTTTCGGGCGAAAGAACCGTCGAAGACATCCAGAAGCGTCGCGCCGATCGATGGAACTTCCTGTTTATCGCCGGAATGTGGTTCCAGGATCTGTTCAACTACGACTTCCGCCGCACCGAACAATGCATCATTCCATACGCGACTCAGGAAGGGGAGATCTCATTCTGCGCGTACAACACCGGTGTAGGCTGGCGCAACATCATCGAAAAGATGCACATGACGGCTACGCTCACCAAGTGGTACGAAGAGAACGGACGGCACGAGATTTTCGCCGGCGGCAAGAGCGTCGCGCTCAACAGCACGGCTCACTCGCTAAAGCTGGACGAGTCGATCATAACCAACGAGGTTCAGCACGACCTGGACTCGCTTGGAATTGCTAAGAACGCTCGCGAAGAAAAACAGCGCGCACGCGCGATGAAGCTCAGCGATGCGGAGAACGAGCGCATGGCGAAGCTCTACCGGCAGCATATCCTCAAGGAGCCGGCAACGCCCGACACGCAAATCGTGCAGCTTCAGCTCAAGAAGGCGAAGCCCGAAAGCGCGCCGGCGGGTTTCGGGGACTAGTTCCACGAGCATCGACCAATCCAAGGGCCGTCGCAGCTATAAAGCTTCGACGGCCTTTGCTAATTGCGCGGTGTACTGGCACCATCTTGTCCGCCTTCGATATACTTGCCGCTCGGTTCGGAGCTCAAGCTCTCAGGTCATTTGCTCGCCGCATTTCCGTGCCCAAGAACTTCTCTTTTTTGCGAGGTAGAAGCGTGCTTAGAAATATGCAGATCTCCACCCTGGTGCTGTCTTTGTCCATCGCTGCATCAGCTCGCTTTTCCCAGCCGTCGCAAGAGGTTTCAAAACAGGAAGCTCAAAACCAAGATGCTCAGAAGAAGAATGAACCGTGGGATGTCGAAGGGGATCATGGACCATTCACACTCGTCGAATTCGACACCGACGAAGGCACATGGATGAGCTGCGACGTATCGCCGGATGGTCAATGGATCGTCTTCGATCTTCTCGGCGACATCTACAAAATGCCGATCGGCGGCGGCAAGGCAGAACTTCTCTCCGCCGGAGCGTCGTGGGAATGCCAGCCCAGGTTCAGTCCCGACGGCAAACTGATCGCCTTCACTTCTGATCGTGATGGCGGCGACAACATCTGGGTTATGGAAGCGGACGGCAGGAACCGCAGACAAGTAACCAAAGAGAACTACCGCCTGGTGAACAGCCCTGCCTGGACGCCCGATGGTCAATACATTCTCGTCCGAAAACATTTCGTCGATCAGCGCTCGCTAGGGGCGGGCGAGATTTGGATGTACCACGTCAACGGCGGAGGCACAGGCGTTCAGTTGACGGAGAAGCCCAACTGGACTGCCAATGCTGGCGAGCCGGCAATCGATCCAAGGGGCCGGTTCGTCTATTTCGTACAAAGCACTGCATTCGACTACAACAAGAATGTCTACGGAAGCATCTACTGGATCGAGCGCTACGACACGGCCAATGGCCGGCGCTCTGTCTTTGTTCAGGGTTCTGGTGGAGCAATTCGGCCGCAGGTCTCACCCGATGGGAAGTTCCTCTCTTTTATTCGGCGGGATGGATTGAAGACTGTCCTGTTCCTGCGCGAGATCGAAAGCGGTCGCGAGTGGCCGATCTACGACAACCTCTCGCGCGATCAGCAGGAGACGTGGGCCGTATTCGGAACTCATCCCGGTTATTCGTGGACGCCCGACGGCAACAGCATCATCATCACAGCCAAGGGAAAGTTTGTGCGAGTCCCGACGCGTACCAGACAGGCGCCTCAGTGGATTCCATTCACCGCTCACGTTTCCCAGAAGGTCACCAACGCCGTCCGTTTCGAGCAGAAAGTCGCACCGGATCGCGACAGCGCGAAACTCTTGCGATGGGCAAAGAGTGCGGGCGGTCGAATCCTTTACAGCGCCCTCGGCAAGCTCTACGTCAAGCAAGGCGATGCCGCTCCCAAACGATTGCTGAGCACAAACTACCTCGAGTTCGCGCCCAGCTTCAGCGCCGACGGGTCCAGGATCACGTACGTGACCTGGTCGGACTCGGAGAAGGGCGCGGTGTGGATCGCGAATGCGGACGGCTCCGGTGCGCGAAAGATCACATCCATTGGCGATCAGTACTCGAATCCGGTCTTTTCGCCGGACGGCACCAAGGTCGCTTATCTCAAAGGGCGCGGGAGTGTTTACCACGAAGAGGACCTCGCGAGCGAGTCGACCTTCGAGATTCACTACTGGGATGGCTCCGAGCACCGCTACGTCATCGACCTTTTTAGCCGGGGCCCGAACGCGCGAATGCCGGTTCTCACCTTCGACTCGAAAGGCGATCGCATCTTTTTCATGGAATCGAAGCCCAGCGCGGGGACAGTCAACACCTACCTCAGCAGCGTGAAGCTCACAGGCGATGACTATAAACAGCATGTGGAGTCGAAATACGCGGCCGAAATGGTGCCATCGCCGGACGGCCGATGGGTCGCGTTCAAGGAATTGCACAAGCTCTACGTTGCGCCGTTCCCGCTTACTGGAAAAATGCTCAAGCTCTCGGCGACCGACACAATCGTCCCGGTTAAGCTCGTTTCAGCGAAGTCGGGCGACTGGCTCACCTGGTCGCGGGACAGCAAGTCGGTCGAGTGGACGCTCGGCGAAAACTTTTACGAACAATCGCTCGACAACGTCTTCAAACAACTGGCTAAGGATCAGAAACCGACCGAGCCAGGAGTCACAAAGATCGGCTTCGAGTTCGAGAGCGCGAAGCCGCACGGTTTGATAGCGCTCACCAATGCTCGCATCATCACGATGAAAGGCGATGAAGTCATCGAGCGCGGCAACATCCTCATCGAGGACAACAGAGTCAAGGCTATTGGCGCGAGTATCGACATCCCAACCAACGCCCGCCGGATAGACATGACGGGGAAAACGATTATGCCCGGGCTCATCGATGTGCACGCGCACATGGGCTATTTCGCGTTGGATATCGTTCCGGAAAAGCAGTGGCCTTACTTCGCGAACCTTGCGTACGGGGTGACGACCACTCATGATCCGTCGGCTTCAACGCAAACAGTCTTCGCCCAGTCGGAGATGGTAAAGGCGGGCGCGATGGTTGGCCCGCGCATTTTTTCTACTGGCTACATCCTCTACGGCGCCGAGAATGCCGAGAAGGCGGTGATCAACAGCTACGACGACGCGAGAGCACACCTCGAGCGGCTGAAGGCGGCAGGCGCGTTTAGTGTGAAGAGCTACAATCAGCCTCGTCGCAACCAGCGTCAGCAAGTGATCAAGGCCGCTCGCGATCTTCAGATGATGGTAGTTCCCGAAGGCGGATCGACTTATTTCTATAACATGACCGAAGTGCTGGACGGACACACCGGCATAGAGCACGCGATCCCAGTCGCGCCGCTGTATAAGGACGCGACCACGCTGTTCGCGAGGAGCCGGAGCGGCTACACGCCGACTTTGATCGTGGGCTACGGTGGAATCTGGGGAGAGAATTATTGGTATCAGCACTCGAACGTTTGGGAGAACGAGCACCTGATGCGCTTTACACCGCGCAGCGTGGTTGACGAGCGGGCGCGCCGGCGAATGATGGTTCCCGAAGACGACTTCTATCACTTCGAGTTGGCGAAGAGCGTGAAAGACGTGCTTCGCGCGGGAGGCAAAGTTCAGCTCGGCGCGCACGGCCAGCTTCAAGGTCTTGGCGCTCATTGGGAGCTTTGGATGCTGGCGCAGGGTGGTCTGACTCCGATTGAGGCGATCCGTTGCGCCACGCTCTCCGGGGCGCAATACCTCGGGTTGGACAATGATGTCGGCTCGCTTGAAGCGGGTAAGCTCGCGGACTTGATGGTGCTAGACAGGAACCCGCTCGAGAACATCCGCAATTCCGAGAGCATCCGCTTGGTGATGATCAACGGAGTGCTCTACGACACGAGCAACATGGACCAGGTGTACCCTCTGCAGCAGGCGAGGTCCAAGTTCTTTTGGGAGAGGTAATAGATTCGTGATCCTGAGTGGATAGAACGGCAGGCCGCCTCGTTCTATAGACTCCCAGCCAGACTCCGAAGCGCGTCGAGGCCATCGGCATCGACTAAACGGAAGTCGGCTTCTCCTGAACGGTAGTCGATCAGGAGATGGAACTCACCCGCGATTATGTCTTCGGTAGGAAGCTCGCGGTTAGCGAGCATTTCAAGCAGCGGTAACGGGTCATGACGGAAGGTAACAATCCGCACAAATGCCATCACAGGTCACCGATTATTATTAGGCCTCACTTCAAAGTCAACCGGTAAACCGTCGAAAACAGTCTGAATAACCCATTCAAAACAATGGGGACGATAACAGTTCAGACTCGGTCCGAGGAGGAGCACGATATGCAGATGTAAGTTATATATCATGCTCAAAGCTGGCTGTGTCTATCCGGGAGTCATCAACGGCCTTGAAAGACATGCCACCACCGCGCAATCATAGTCGCCGATGCCTAACCCACGAGTCCTGATTATTGACGACGAAGAGATGATCCGTTGGACGCTTACAGAAGCGCTTCGAGGATGGGGCTACACGTCCGTTGGTGTCGGTACCGTGGCAGCCGGGCTTGCGGCGTTCGACGCCGAGCGGCCTGACGCCGTCCTGTTGGATGTCAACCTGCCAGATGGCACTGGGCTCGATCTGCTGCTGGCGATCAAGCGTCACCAGCCGGATGCGGTAGTCATCATAATGACCGGGAATGTGACTGTGGCTGATACGATCGCTGCGCTTCGCGGCGGCGCGTACGACTTCATCAGCAAGCCGATCAATCTGGAGGAGCTTCAAGTTACAATTCGCAACGGCATGGAAGCTCAATCGCTCCGCAAACAGGTGCGGTCAATTCGAGGCGAGCGAGCCCGCAAGTTTAGCTTGAACCAAATCATCGGCCAATCACCAGGTATGGTCGAGATGTTCAACCTCGCGCGCAAGGTGGCCGAAAGCGAGGTCTCTTCCGTGCTCCTGCAAGGGGAGTCCGGGACGGGCAAGGATTTGGTTGCGAAGGCCATTCACTACGCATCACGTCGCTCAGATGCTCCGTTCGTAGCTATCAATTGTGCAGCGCTTCCGGCGACCCTCATAGAGAGTGAGTTGTTCGGCTATGAGAAGGGCGCCTTCACAGACGCGAAGGCGCGAAAGGAAGGGCTCTTCGAGCAAGCGGAGGGCGGCACTCTCTTTCTGGATGAAATCGGCGAGCTAGAGTTGAGCCTGCAAGCGAAACTCTTACGCGTTCTCGAAGAGGGAGCCTTTCGCCGACTCGGCGGGCTGAAGGACATATCGCTCGACGCCCGGGTGATCGCGGCGTCGAACCGAAATCTGAAAGCCGCGAGCGAAACAGGCCGTTTCCGACTCGATCTTTACTACCGGCTCTCGGTCATTCAAATCGATATTCCGGCCATACGCGAGCGAGGCGACGACGTGATTCTGCTTGCCGAGCACTACATCGCGCACTTCAACGAGCGGCTGCGAAAGCAAGTGCACGGACTGAGGCCTGAGGTCGCCGATATTTTTCGAAGCTACGCGTGGCCCGGAAACGTGCGAGAGCTTCGAAACGTGATCGAACGCGTTATGATCCTGGAAGACGGGGATGTGATCACGCCGCTTATTTGCCACGGGGAATCACGCCCGAGGACAAGAACGCAACTGTGGTTGGGAACTCGGTTGCTCGGAGGACGGACGATGAGCCTCGCGCTAGTGAGTTCGCGCTTCCCGCGAACGGCGTCGTGCTGGACGACGTGGAGATGTCGCTCGTCCGGCAGGCGCTGGAGCGAAGTGGTGGAAATCAAACTCGCGCTGCTGAGTTGTTGGGCATCTCACGTGACCAATTCCGCTACCGGCTAAAAAAGCTCGAAGATCAGGCCTGATTCCAGTAACCCCTTCCGGTCCACAAGCCGATTCCCCTCCACTGCGTATTTCTCCGCTGAGGGATAGACAGATTCAGGCAAATTTACCAGTTCCGGTTCACAAGCCGTTCAATCAACACCCTTTCCAGCGGCACGCACGTTGCTTTTGACACACGATGAACGTCGGGGCGAGACAGCGTCGTCGGACCACGGCGCCTAACCAGGTCATGTCAGTAGCGAGCTTAAGCCGTATGGTCATCCAGGAGCGCACCACCTTCGAGCGCATTTTGTGTCCAGTCGATTTGATCGCGGATTCCGTCGAGGCTTTGCATTACGCGGCAACATTCGCCCGAGCTTGTGGAGCAAAGCTCTTAATCTGTCACTGCCGCGATTCGGCGGAAGCGGGAGGGTTAATGGAAGCGCGGAGCATAATGGACTCGCTCGACGGGATGGTAGAACAAGCCGTAGCCGAGACGAGGGGACTCCGGGAGAGCTTCGTGGTAGACGGCGATCCGGTTGTCGCAATTCCTCGCGTTGCGGCCGACAGACGTATCGATTTGATAGTGATGCGTTCAAGAAGGTGGCAGCATCCGCCGTCTCTAATGGGTTCGATAGCCGAAGCAATCAGCCGGATGTCTCCTTGTCCGGTGCTGATAATTCACTCGCAGAAGCGGGAGCCGAACGAGTCGAAGATTGGCTTGCCGCTGCGGCGAGTGCTGGTTGCATATGACTTTTCGAGCGATGCCGAGCTGGCTCTGTCATATGGGTTGAACCTTTCGCACAAGCATGGAGCCGAAATGCATTTGCTGCATACTCTACCGGCCCGGCTAAAGACCGATGCACCGGAGTTGGCGATGTTGCCGTTGAGTTCCCGGCTGGGATTCGATGAGATCAAGGCTCGGCTGCGAAGCGCGGTCTCCGGGCCAACGGGTTTGAGGGTTGCGGTAAGGCACGAAGTGCGGGAAGGCCAGCCGTATCGGGAGGTGCTGAACTATGCGGAGGAGCAGGCGATCGACTTGATATGCATGGGCGCGAGCGGGACTGGGTTCGGGCTGCACGCGCTCTTCGGCTCGAATGCCGACCGGGTGCTTCGTCAAGCTCGGTGTCCGGTGATAATCGCGCGCCCGCTCAGACCGAGTTTGCCCGCAACGAGTTGAACGCGGCTCGGTGGTAGACTTGCATGGAGAGCACTGATAAACGAGGAGGTGCAATGATGAAGATACTGCTAGCGGTAGATGGCTCGGAATTCAGCGATGCGGCAGTCGACGAAGTCGCCCGCAGGCCGTGGCCTGAGGCAACTGAGATAGACGTTCTGGCGGTGTACGAGCCGCCCGCATTACCTGCGACGGAAACCTGGGTGCTTCCTCAGAACTATTACAACGAGATGGAGAAGGCGAGCCAGGAACAGGTGCGCGACGCAACAAACAACGCTGTCGAGCGACTAGGCAAGGCGCATAGCAAACTACAAATCAACAGCGAAACCGCGCGAGGCTATCCGGCTGAAGTGATTCTCGACCGTGCGAATCGAATGGAGACAGACTTGATCGTAGTTGGATCACACGGCTACAGCGGCCTAAGGCGCTTCCTGTTGGGCTCCGTTTCCCTGAACGTGGCGTCACACGCGAATTGCTCTGTCGAGATAGTGCGCGTGAAAGAGACACGCAAGAGGAAGCAAAACCCGTGACCGCGCCGTTGAGAACAAGAACCAGTCGAATCGGTCGGGAGTAAGTGATGATAAAGCCACTCAGCAAAGAACAAACGCGCACGCTGCTGCTGGAAGGCAGAGTAGGGCGCCTCGGTTGTGTGGAAGGAAGTAAGCCGTACGTGGTGCCGGTGAGCTATGTCCTTCATGATGAGAGCATCTACGTTCACTCACTGGTTGGGCGCAAGATTCGCGCAATGCGCGAAAACCCGAACGCCTGTCTTCAGGTGGATGAAATCAAAGACGACTGCCACTGGCGAAGCGCGATAGCTTTCGGGCCGTATTAGGAAGTCACGAACGAACAGGAGCGAAACTGGGCACTGCGGCGTCTACTCTCGCGGTTTCCCGACCTCACACCGGTAGAATCGGTCCCGGTGCACGATGGCCAGTCTTCGGTCATCGTGTTTCGGATTCGTATTGACGAGATGAGCGGCGTAGCCGAAGGATAGAACCCACAAGGTTCTTTATCAGGCCTTGACAGCCCTCTTGGCGCCAAGCCTGATCGCGCGGCGGCTGTTGCTGGTGTCGGATTTCCATCGCTTACCTGTCCCAACATTCCTATCTAGTACAATATTCCAAAAGATTCTTGGGAACTTGATCGTAAGCACAGCGCGGCGTTCGTGTAGGTGTTGGATATCAGGAGGTTCGGTGCCAACGTGAGTTCCGCTTGTAGACCGCGTTTGAGGCGTCGTACGATTGGCAGCGCCTCAAGACTCGATGTTAGCTGGGGGCAATCACCGTCCGACAAGTGGGTCGAATGAAAGAAGTGCATACTGATCACGACGGCAATCTGCTTTCAGCGATCCTGGATTCGACGGCAGCGTTGATCTTAGTCCTGGATCGCGAGGGACGCATTGTTCGCTTCAATCGCGCGTGCGAAGAAGCGACGGGCTACTCCTTCGTTGAGGTAAGCGGTCGCTTTTTGTGGGACTTCTTTCCAGCGTACGAGCAGGCAGAGCCTGCCAAGACGGCGGTCCGCGCAATTCACGAAACTCGAAGCGCGATCCGTTTCCAGCATCACTGGCTTTCCAAGAACGGAGAGATCCGCCTGCTAGCGTGGACTGGCGAGCCCTTGCCGTCGCCTGATCGGAATGCTGATCTGGCAATCCTCTTGGGCCTGGATTTTCCAGAGCGCGGACCGGCTCAAGCGGCTTCGCGGCAGGATCAGGCACAGTTGGCAAGCATTATCGAATCGGCCATGGATTCGATAATAATAATAGACCGCGATCAAAACATCGTCCTTTTCAATGCGGCCGCGGAGAGGATGTTCCAATGTCCGGCGGCGTCGGCGATCGGAAAGCCAATCGACCAATTCATCCCCGCGCGATTCCGAGCGGCACATCGGGACCACGTCAGCCAGTTCGATCGGACCAGTGTTACAAGGCGTCAGATGGGCCAGCTGGGAGCGATCTGGGGGGTCAGGCGGGACGGCGCAGAGTTTCCGATCGAGGCCTCAATCTCACAAACCGAAGTAGACGGCGAGAAGTTCTTCACCGTGATCATCCGCGACATCACCCAGCGCAAGCGCTCCGAGGAGCAACTTCGCGAACAGGCAGAGTTCCTTGACGGCGCATCAGACGCGATTATCGTTCGCGACTTGCAGGACCGCATCATTTACTGGAACAGAGGCGCCGAGCGGCTGTACGGTTGGAGTGCGGCGGAATCGGTCGGTGTCAGCATCCAAGAGCTCTACTATCAAGAGGCCACACCTCAGTTCGAAGAAGCTAACCAAATCCTACTGAAAGAAGGTAAATGGGCAGGACACGCTAGGCACTTGACAAAGGATCGCAGACATATCGATGTCGAAACGAGATTGACACTGATGCGTGACGGCGAGGGCAATCCGAAGTCAGTGCTTGTGATCAACACCGACGTTACGGAACGGAAGAAGCTCGAAGCTCAGTTCCTCCGCGCGCAGCGAATGGAGAGCATCGGAACTCTGGCGGGTGGGATCGCTCACGACATAAACAACATCCTGTCTCCGATTCTTCTCGCAGTTCGAATGCTTCAGATGAAGTTCCAGGATGAAGATAGTCAACGACTACTTTCGGTGCTTCACCAGAGCGCGGAACGTGGTGGCGTGATGGTGAAGCAGGTGTTGGAATTCGCCCGAGGCGTTGAGGGCGAACGCATCGTCCTTCAACTGAACCATCTCATCAAGGAAATCACCAAGACCCTCGCCGAAACGTTCCCAAAATCAATCGCAGTCGAGTGCTTTGTGCCTGCCGATGTGTGGTCGGTTACCGGCGATCCGACGCAGATACATCAGGTTTTGCTGAACCTCTGCCTGAACGCCCGCGACGCGATGCCGCGAGGCGGCGTACTGTCGGTCAAGGCTGAAAACGTCTCGATCGACGAGAGCTATGCCCAGATGATAATCGATGCAAGACCTGGGAGCTTCGTTCTCGTTAGCGTCACGGATACAGGAACAGGAATCCCGGCCGAGATCTTAAACCGGGTGTTCGAACCGTTTTTCACGACAAAGGAGCACGGCAAGGGAACCGGTCTGGGACTGTCGACCGTGTTGGGCATCGTGAAAAGCCATGGCGGATTCATCAATGTGTACAGCGAGATCGGTAGGGGAAGTCAGTTCAGGCTCTATTTTCCGGCGGCTGAATCGCCTCTAACAGCTCAGGCCCGGGACGAACGCGTCGATGTTTCACGCGGTCACGGTGAGTTGGTCCTTGTCGTCGACGATGAAGCGGCTATCAGAGAAATCACAAGAAGCACTCTCGAAACGTTCGGCTACTCCGCGCTCACCGCTAGCGATGGAACCGAGGCGATAGCTCTTTATGCTCAGAACAAAGATGCGATCGATGTCGTCCTGACCGACATGATGATGCCTTACCTGGACGGAACGGCGACAATTCGAGCCCTCCAGAGGATCAACCCGCGAGTGAAGATAATCGCCAGCACCGGACTTACCGACGACGGCAAGTCAGCCGAAGCCGCAGAGCTGGGCGTGAAGTCGTTTTTGTCGAAACCTTACACCGCTGAGGAGCTAATGAGTGCGCTCGCAGAAATCCTCGCCAGAAACTGACAATCACTCGCTTCGTTCAAAGCTTTAGGGTAGTTTCCAGAGCCGCACTATCTTGTCACCTCCGCCTGAAAGAGCGAACTTCCCGTCTTGTGAAAATGCTACGTCAGTGATCCACGGGGTTTTTGCATCGAAACGATAGAGTTCAACTCCCTTGCTTACATCCCACAACCGAATTGACTGATCGAAGCTCGCGGACAGAGCGCGGGAGCCGTCCGGCGAAAACGCAACTGCGCGCACAACACTGAGTCCCTGTTGCACCTTCCATCGTCTCTGTTCCTTTCCGCTTTCAACGTCCCAGACGCGCATCGTACCGTCGGTACTCCCGGAGAGAATGAGTCTGCCATCAGGTGAAAAGGCGACACCGGTCACAGGCTTGGTGTGACCTTCAAAACGCCGCAGCTCCTTCCCTTCGCTAAGATCCCAGAGTAGCATCGTCCCATCGTGGCTCGAGGAAATAACAGACCGGCCTTGTGGAGAAAACGCTACCTGAGTGATTCGGTTCGTGTGACCCTCGAATCGGCGTAGCTCCTTGCCGGTAGCTGCATCCCACACCCGAACGCTCTTGTCGTTGCTGCCTGAGACCACCTGAAGCCCATCAGGTGAGAAGGCCGCAACGGTAACTGATCGCAAGTGCCCCTTTATGAGTTGTATTTGCTTCCCGCTCTCCGTAGTCCACAGCCTTATGGTCTTGTCCAGACCGGCCGAGAGGACGCGCCGTCCGTCAGGGGAAAAGCAAACGCTCGTGATCGGGCGTGTGTGGCCCACGAAGCGACGCCGTTCCTTCCTATCCTCGACCCCCCACAATCTGATGGTGTCATCAGAACTGCCCGAGAGAGCGAGGCAGCCGTTTAGTGAGAAGGCCACGCTTGTAATCCAGTCCGTATGACCTTCAAAGCTTCCGACTGCACCCACTGGAAGGCGGTCGTCTGCTGGACATTGTTGTAGCGGCTCCGCGGGCTCGGCTGAAAGCCACCATGCCGGATGCGCAGGCTGGCTGCGGGTTGAATACAAGAAAGCCCCCGGTGTTGCGGTGCCACAAATCAGAACCGCCATAATGAGTGCCGCTCGTACGATGCCCTGCAGCCACGCCGATAAAGAAGGGTGGTTCGGACCTGAACTCTGCGAGTATCTTGCTCTGGAGTCTCTGCTGATAGCCATCCTTTGACCAGTGCATCGCGAGTATCGAGCAAGGAAATGCCGTTTGCAACCCAGGAAATGGAAATGGGATCGATCCAGCTTGTTTCAGAAACCGTCAGACCCGAGCCCCGGCAGGTCGATCAATGCTCTAATTTGTCAGGAAGCGGTTTAGCAACCGGCTCATCCACCTCCGAGTCTTGGCAGGTGGGGCAGGATGAACTTCAACTAGATCGGGCGACGCCTGGCGTCCAGTCAATTGACCTATGTGGATGCGGTAGAATATCGGCGCCATCGATTCAGGATACTCCCGATTCGCAACCGTTGCACAAGCAGGCTCCCACCACATAGCGCGACTTTGTAACAGCTCATGGGCATGGGCGCGAAGCGCTTTGTATTCAGGTGTATCCGGCAACTCCTCGTATCTGCCGCAGACAACAACAGTCATCCATTGATTCTGGCTTTTGATTTCATCAATCTCCACACAGACTAGGGGATTCGCGCGCATACAATCGATCTTATAGCCCATAGTGGAGAAGCCGAAAAGGCATTTGCCATCGTAAATCATATAGACCGGAACAGCGTACGGCTGACCGTCCATCTCGCAGGCCAATCTTGCGAGGGTCGCTCTCGTGAGGGCGTCCTGGCATTCCTCAAACGTCATCTCATGGATCAACATCGCAACCCCTAGCTCGTGCGCGATACGTTTTTTTCCAGGGTCCGTTGAGAGACTCCCGATCGCGCGTGATCAGTCTGGTGGTTCTCACAGCCATCCATTACTGGCCGTCCGCAAAATTGACCACGCTCCTGACCACCAGACCTACTGCAAACTCTATTCCCTCAGACAACCCGAAGGCGCAAAGTAACTAGTCGTGCGGCGGACCATATGGCGACCTGCTTATGCGGAAATTCTCGCATCAGTTTGCGTGAAAGCACGCTAAGGTCTGGGCTCGAGTGACCCTACGACAAACTCGACAGGAAATGTTGCTGAACTGTTGTTTGACCGATTGGGTATGTGGTTTGCCGTTACAATCTGTATGTCGGCGGGGAGATGACTACCTTGCCGTTTCAGCGGCAGAGTTGGAGGTCGAAATGGAAAAGATGCGAGCCAATGTATTTAGAGGATCAAATAGTTTTCAAATCGAAGAAGTCGAGAAGCCACACGCCGGAGTCGGCGAGGCGCTCATTCGAGTCACGCTCACGACTATCTGCGGAACCGATCTGCATATCGTGCGCGGGGAGTATCCGGTCAAGCCGGGGCTGGTCATTGGACACGAACCCGTGGGTGTGATCGAAGAGCTTGGGCCTGGTGTTACCGGGTACGATATCGGCGACCGCGTGCTGGTTGGAGCCATCACTCCGTGCGGTCAGTGCCGGGCTTGCCTTTCAGGTCAGCTCTCACAATGCGGTCACGGCGGCGGCTATGAAGCAATCGGCGGCTGGCGCTTCGGCAATACGATCAACGGCGCGCAAGCCGAGTACTTGCTCGTTCCGAACGCACAAGCAAACCTGGCCAGGATTCCCGATGAGCTGACTGACGAGCAGGTCGTGCTGCTTGCAGACATCGCTTCGACCGGCTTCAGCGGGGCAGAGTCCGGCGGCGCGCGAATCGGGGACTCGGTAGTGGTTTTTGCGCAAGGTCCCATCGGTTTATGCGCGACAGCGGGCGCAAAGTTGATGGGCGCTTCTCTGATCATCGGAGTCGATGAGGACGAAAACCGACTTGCGATGGCCCGACGAATGGGTGCCGATGTAACGGTGGACTTTCGTGAAACGGACGTCGTAGCGGAGGTGAAGAAACTCACGGGAGGTGGCGCCGACGTTACGATTGAAGCGCTCGGCACACAGCAGACCTTCGAAAGCGCGCTTCGCTGTTTGAGACCGGGTGGGACGTTATCAAGCCTGGGCGTTTATTCCGGGAAGCTCCAGCTGCCCTACGAAGCTTTCGCGGCGGGGCTGGGAGATCATCGGATCGTGACCACCCTGTGCCCAGGAGGCAAAGAGCGGATGCGAAGGTTGATGGAGGTCGTCCGTTCGGGGCGAGTGGACTTCACACCGCTGCTCACCCACACTGTTTCGCTCGATGAGATAGTGCAGGGATACAAGATTTTCGGCGAACGGATGGATGGCGTGCTCAAGGTGGCAGTCAAGCCATAGTTAATGTTCTCACTATCCATTGCGGCTTGGAGAAATGTAACCGTGGCCGAATCGCTCTTCTAACGCTACACGCTCCAGGTGTTTTCCAGTTCGCTCGCCTGTCTCTCGTATTCTCTTCGTGTCCGAGGGGTCATCTCAGCCTCCGCGCGATCGAATCCTTCCTTGAGCGCGGCGATGTCGGTATCTTCGAGGATTTCGTCTGCTAGCCTGAACAGGATGCTGTCCTCGCTCTGTATGTGCGCGATTAGATGAGCCGTGTACGAGCGAGCGGCGTCAACGAAATGTTGCCTCGACTCAGGGTGCAGGTCTTGGTAGTCGCCAAATGCGTGGCGCATCTCGGCTGTAAGCTCGCGCTCGGTTTCGTGCTGGTGCACGATCGCCGCGAGCGGTCCGCCCTCGCGCACGATTCCGCGACGTTCCAACACCGGGAAGAGATAGGTTTCTTCTTTGCCGTGATGAAAGCGATCGGCGAACTCGTTGAGGAAGGCGACGAGTTGCGCGAGTGCTGAGGAGGGGACGCTGTCTCCCCACTCAAGCCTGATGCAGATACCGTCAAGCGCCCGCAACGCTCTCTCGATCACTCGGTGCTCTTGCTTTAGGACATGTAAAGGTGCTGACATCGGTTGATCCCTTTCCCACCGCCGCATTTCCGCGCGCACTTTCACCGGAATTCGGGCTAATGAGGCGAGCGGAATCGGCTTCCCGTCATATCCATTGGCAGCTCGCCGCTGTACGCAGCAGCCGCGGGTAAGATATCCCGCCGGTCATAACTGGGCAGGGACCGCCGCAGCCGCGGACACGGGTTCGGGCGACTCCTTTCTCGGCTTGACGGAATAGCCCAGCTTCAAACCAAAAATAAACAACACGAACGCGATCGCGCCGACCGCGAACAAGGTGTCGCCGGGGACTCGAAGCCACCGCAGCGTGGTCATCAATCCCGTGCCCATGAACTCCGGGCTCCGCGCATACCAGTAGCCGTCTTTGACCGAAGCCCAGGTCTGTAACAGCCCGACCGGGAGCAGGCTCAGGGCGATCATCAGCATCACCCCGATGTTCATAGACCAGAACGAGAACTTGAGGAGCCCCTCCTTCCACTCACGGCTGGCCATCAGGGCGCGCAGACACATCAGCGTCAGGCCGATCCCCAGCATCCCGTAAACCCCGAACAACGCGCCGTGAGCATGAACCGGAGTTGTGTTGAGGCCCTCATGTTGCGTTCCTCCTTCGCAGAGAATCTCGATGTTGACCGGTTGAATAGGGCTCTGCTGAGCGCCAACGTTTCACCTATGTGAATGTTTTTCACTCTATTCGGACTCCTGATCACCAGCGCCTACGAGCACGAGAGCAAGATGCATGCCCAAGACAGGACCCTCGAATGGGGCGGCCCAGACCGGATCGGGGGCAATAGCGCGAGACTTCGCACTAATGGGAGAAACTCCGCTGCTTCGGTTCAGTGGCGCGCAAGAAGAAGGCCGCGCGGTGAAGGAGTTAACCGCGCGGCCGAGTAAGGCGACTATCCTGTTCTCCGCTGCACAGGTGCTATTCGCCCGTAGTTCTATTTGACCTTTACTTCGATCTGCTTCGGTTTGGCCTCCTCACGCTTGGGCAGCGTTAGCATCAAGATGCCGTCCTTGAACTCTGCGCCGATCTTGGCGATGTCCACAAAGGCTGGAAGCGTGAAGCTGCGCATGAACTCACCGTACGTTCGCTCCACTCGGTGAAAATTGTCCTTCTTGGTCTCCTCCTCGAACTTGCGTTCGCCGTAGATGGTCAGCACGTTGTTCTCGATGCTGACGTTCACATCCTCCTTCTTAAGGCCGGGAAGCTCGGCCTTAACCACTACCTCCTTCTCGGTTTCGTAGATGTCGCACGCTGGCGCCCACCTGGTTAACGGGAAAGCCTCCTCCGCAAAAGGCGAATTCAAGCCCTCAAAAAAACGATTGAAGGGCGTTTCGAAGAAGCCCAACGGATCCCACCTGCGCTGAAGGGCGTTAAGTGCCTTCGACGGGGCCATTGCTGTTCCTGTGTTCATGATCTGGTCTCCTTAGATAAAGGCATTTGAGCTCGTCATTGATTTCGCGGGCGCGCCGGCGAGCTCGTAACCGGGTCGCCTACCACAACCCATTCTAGTGAGACGAGCTCGCCGGTTCTACGCGCTGCATCACCAGTCATTGTGACATCCGTCACTCTGTCTGATGATGGGCGGGCTTATGCGCGATCGATCCACCGCGATTTCGAGATGTGAGTGCATCAACGACGAGGTTAGGGAGCAGTCCCAGCAAACCGGCTGGTGTGTCTCAAATACATCGGGCAACCGCTCTGCAGGGACGTCGCGCCATTCGACTATTCGACCCTCAGGACTTAACATAGCGGGCTTGTGATCGGACCAGCTGATGTCGCCGAATTCCAACTCGCAAAGCACACAAGTTCTTCCGCGATACCATTCGGACAACATTTTGCGCACGAGACAGTCTTCGGGTGACACCTGGATCTGCAACAGGCACTCCTGCCCGCAGTCTTCTCTTTCGGGCCAGCGCGAGCAAGTCTTGAGTTTGAGATCAGGATCGCCTTCAAGCGCGCTCAATGCCGCGCGGCGGGTATCAACTTCGATCGCAGCGGGCTCCCGCGTCTCCGGACAGGTGATTACGCGCTTCCCGCGATACTTAACAAACGCGCCGACCAGGGGTGCCCCTAAGAAATAAAGCGAAGCAAGCACCAGGAACAGTGCAATCGCAAAGAGTTCGGTGTTCATGGCTCGACATCCTTCCAACGACTGAGTTCAAACCAACTCAGTCGTACAGCGAACCTCGCTCTCGCTCGATTCGCGCGATTGCGCCCCGCAACCACGTCTTTACGTCTTCCTCAAGCTGACACTGATCCCCGGCCTGTTTGACGCTGTCTACGGTCGCGCCGCCGTTGGTGAGCGGGATGTGATGACAGGGCACGCTCTGGGTGCGATCCTCGGGCGGAACAAGATCGGTCAGCAAGCAGTCGTTGCACGGCTGTGTGCGCGCGGGATCGCCCAGGTTCAAGCAGCTCAGGGAGTCTTGGAAGATGGAAGTCGAAACCCACGGTTGCCCGGCGGGTTTTCCGTATCCGCCCTTCTCGATGAAGTTCAGTTCTGCTTTTAAGATTTCAAGCAGGTCTCGATTATCTTTAAACATGAGTATTGCCTCCTTGTGCTCCGAAATCAGCTACCGCCGCGCATTCACGCGGCGGTAGCGCACGGGTCGATTCTGGTATTCGGCGAAGCGAGTAGTCAGTCGGCCTTCGGAACCTGGTGACCCTCGGTGCTTCCAGCGAATCGGTACTCAACCACTTCGGGCAAGGTAAAGGGCGAGAGCACTCCCGTGATGGTCACTTTGAACTGCTTTGCCGGCTCATCCCGCTGCACCGGAATGCAATGGAACGACGCAACAAGCTTGTCGAACTTGCCGCTCTCACCCCGGCCGTAAACCCACGTGCAAGGCTCGCCGCGCGCCATCTTTTGTTCGTCGTGCAGGAACAAATAGGAACCCTTTAGGATTGCGCCGAGCAACTTGACCGGCTCGACAAACTCGACGACCGCCTTCTGTATCTGCTCGGTTTGCACCTGCGGCTTGATCTGCTCGGTCAGCGGCGGCAAGGCCCTTTCGGTCCGAGGCTTCTGAGCGGGCGCCTGTGACGCCAGAGCCCACGCCGCAAGAACGAGGATGCTAACTATTGAGAATAAGAACATTTGACGTTTCATGATCGGACCCTCCTTCGATTTCAAATCAAATGAATCTCTGGGGCCAGCATACTGCTTAACGCTTTAATCTGCGTTGACGCCCGTCACGTGAAGTTGTGACGGTCATCACGACTTCTCCAGCCGCGCTCAATTGATCGGCCGATAAGACGCCAGCGTCTTCATATAGTTAGCTCTTACGAAGGCGGCCGGCTCGGCCACGTGGCGCTGGCTCATGCTGCCGATCATCTGCTCCACCGACGAGTACTCGTGTTCCTCCATCCAATTGACCATGTCGCGAAGCACTTCGCCGATTCGGTGAACGCCGTTTTGCAACAGCTCGCTTGCCATCATCGCTACGCGAGCTCCCGCCATCAGCGCCTTCAAAACGTCCCGGTAGGTGTGAATGCCGCTGGTGATCGCCAGGTCCGCCTTGACCTGCCCGTATAGGATCGCGACCCAGCGAAGCGGGAGACGCAATTCATCGGAATCGCTCAACACCAAGTTCGGCACGACTTCAAGGCTCTCTAAATCAAAGTCAGGCTGATAAAACCGATTGAACATCACGAGCGCATCCGCACCAGTCTGGGACAACCGGTTCGTAATGTGCGCGGTCGAGCTAAAGTACGGGCTGAGCTTCATAGCAACGGGAATCTGCACGACCCGCTTGACCTCTCGCAGTATCTCGACATAGATGTTCTCTACCTCCAGCCCGGTCAGGTCGATGCTTGTCGGAATGTAGTAGACGTTGAGCTCGAGCGCGTCCGCGCCTGCTTCTTCGATCAGACATGCGTAGTCGATCCAACCGCCCGACGAGATTCCGTTCAAGCTGCCGATGATCGGAATGTCGACTGCCTGTTTGGCCTGGCGGATGAGATCGATGTAATCATCGGGGCCGATGTTGTACCCGGACATCTCCGGGAAATAGGTTAGCGATTCGCCGAAAGTGTCGATGCCCTGGCTCAAGTAGTAGTCCAGGTAGTAGCTCTCGGAGTTGATCTGCTCCTCGAACAGTGAGTACATAACGACTGCCCCCGCCCCGGCATCTTCCAGCCGCCTGATGCTTTCAACTGTGTGCGACAACGGAGAAGAGGACGGCACGATAGGGTTATTCAAAGTCATGCCCAGGTAACTAGTTGTCAGATCCATGTAGCTAACCTCCCTCCTTAGGTTCCGCCATCTGTTTGTAGTGCTTCCGGCGAGCGTGAATCGCTTGTTCGGCGCGCTCGAGCAATGCCTTCGCCGCGTCCGGGTCGCTGCTCAGCAGAATGCGATACCGCCCCTCCTTGTAGAGGTAGTCTCGCAACGGGATCTTCGGATCGCCCGAGTCCAGTTGCAGAGGGGTTTTCCCCTCGCTTGCCAATCGAGGGTCAAAGCGATACAGCGGCCAATGCCCACTGTCGACTGCAAGCTTCTGCTGCTGCATCCCCTTGGATATGTCGATCCCGTGAGCAATGCAGTGACTGTAGGCAATGATCAACGACGGCCCGTCGTGAGCCTCTGCTTCGTGGAAAGTCTTCAGGGTATGAGCGTCGTCAGAGCCCATGGCCACCTGAGCGACGTAAACGTTGCCGTATCGCATCGCCGTCAAGCCCAGATCCTTCTTTCCGGTTTGCTTGCCGCCGGCCGCGTATTTTGCCACCGCCGCCAGCGGAGTTGCCTTGGAGGCCTGGCCCCCGGTGTTCGAATAGACTTCCGTATCCAGAACAAGCACGTTAACGTTGCGCCCGCTCGCCAAAACGTGATCCAACCCGCCGTATCCTATGTCGTACGCCCAGCCGTCGCCGCCGATGATCCAAACACTCTTCTTTACCAGCGCGTCGGCGACACCAATCAAGTCTCGCGCCTCGGGTTCATCCAGCCCGCGCAGCTTCGCTTTGAGAGCATCGACACATTCTCGCTGAACGATGATTCCCTGTTCGGTCGATTGATCATTGCCCAACAAGCTTGTCGCCAAGGCGTCCCCAATTCGATCGCGCATTCTTTCAATTAGATCCTCCGCGTAAGCCTTCTGGTGATCGAGCGCCAGTCGCATGCCGAGACCGAACTCGGCGTTATCCTCAAACAGCGAGTTACTCCAGGCAGGACCGCGCCCTTCCGAGTTGGTCGTATAAGGAGTAGTAGGGAGGTTGCCGCCGTAGATGCTCGAACAGCCAGTCGCATTAGCGATGATCGCGCGGTCGCCGAAGAGTTGTGTGACAAGCCGGATGTACGGCGTCTCGCCGCAACCCGCGCATGCCCCCGAGAACTCGAACAACGGCTGAAGGAACTGTGCATTCTTGACGGTACCAAAGCGCAGCACGCCGGTCTTCGACATCTCGGGTAGGTCCAGGAAAAAGTCCCAGTTGGCGCGCTCGCTATTGCGAAGCGGAGCTTGCGGATGCATGTTCAAAGCCTTGCGCGAGACCTGACTTTTGTCCTTCGCGGGACAGACCTCAACGCACAAACGGCAACCGGTACAATCCTCGACTGCGACCTGAATCGTGTAATGCTTGTTCTGAAGTTCGCGCCACTTCGCCGGCATGTGTTTGAAGGTTTCGGGCGCCCGCGCGAGCTCGGCTTCGTCATACGCTTTTGCCCGGATCGTTGAGTGCGGGCATACCATCACGCACTTTCCACACTGAATGCAGAGGTCGGATTCCCAGACCGGGACTTCGTGAGCGATGTTTCGCTTTTCCCACCGGGCGGTTCCGGTCGGGTAGGTTCCGTCGGCCGGGAACGCACTGACCGGCAAAGCATCGCCGCGCCCCGCGATCATCTGCGCCGTGACCTTCCGAACGAACTCGGACGCTCGTGCCGGCACAGTCGAGGGAAGCTCGGCTCCGGCGCGCGAGTCGGCCGGCACAGGCACCTGGTGGAGGTTGGCGAGCGCGGAATCCACTGCTGCGTAGTTCTGCCTCACAACCACTTCACCCCGCTTTCCATAGGTTTTCTTGATCGACTCTTTGATCCTGGCGATCGCCTCATCGCGCGGCAACACGCCGCTTATGGCAAAGAAACAAGTCTGCATAACCGTGTTGATGCGCGAACCCATAGCCGCCTCACCAGCGACCCGATATGCGTCGATCACATAAAGCTTCAAACGTTTATCGATGATCTGTTCCTGGACCGGGCGCGGCAGATTACTCCAGACCTGATCGGGCGGATGCGGACTGTTGAGCAGAAGAACGGCGCCTTTCCGAGCAGCTTCCAGCACGGCGTATCTTTCGAGAAAGTTGAACTGATGAACGGCAACGAAGCTGGCTTGGTGGATCAGGTAAGCGCTGCGTATCGGACGCGATCCGAAGCGAAGATGTGAGACCGTTACCGCTCCCGCCTTCTTTGAGTCATACACGAAATAACCCTGTGCGTAGTGATCAGTCGTTTCGCCGATTATCTTTATTGAGTTCTTGTTTGCACTCACTGTCCCGTCCGATCCCAGACCCCAGAAAACCGCTCGCACCTCGTCGTCGGGTTCGGTAGCGAACTCCGGATCGTAGTCGATGCTGGTTCCGGACACGTCATCCACGATTCCGACGGTGAAGTGATTCTTCGGCTCAGGGCGATTCATCTCGTCGAACACGCCCTTGATCATCGCCGGAGTGAATTCCTTGGATGCGAGCCCGTAGCGCCCTCCGATGATTCGGGGCATCGCTTTGAACTTTCCGGACTCGCTCATCACGCTTTCGCCAATTGCAGTGAGCACATCTTGATAGAGCGGTTCACCGACGCCGCCGGGTTCCTTGGTTCTATCGAGCACCGCAATCGTCGTTGTCGACGGTGGGATCGCATCGAGTAAGTGAGCGGAAGAGAACGGTCTGTATAGTCTCACTTTGACCATGCCAACTTTCTCGCCGCGAGCGGTCAGCGCATTGACCGTCTCTACGGCTGTCTCCGCACCCGAGCCCATCAGCACGATAACCCGCTCGGCCTCCGGCGCCCCGACATAGTCAAATAGTCGATACGCCCGACCGGTCAGTCGCGTGAACTTGTCCATCGCGCGTTCTACAACTGACGGCGCATCCTGAAAAAGGGGATTGGCTCGCTCGCGAGACTGAAAAAACACATCGGGGTTTTGCGCGGTCCCGCGAATCACCGGCCGCTCCGGCGTTAGTGCGCGGAAGCGATGCTCCTCGACAAGGTCCGGCAATATCGTTTTGCGGATGTTGGCTTCGGTGAGCTTCTCGATCTTCATCACTTCGTGAGAAGTGCGAAAGCCGTCAAAGATGTGAAGGAAGGGTATTCTGGATTCGAGAGTGCTGGCCTGCGCGATCAGCGCAAAGTCCATAACCTCCTGCACCGAGTTGGCAAATAGCATTGCCCAGCCCGTCGAGCGCGCGGCCATCACATCACTGTGATCGCCGAAGATCGACAGCGCGTGGGTGGCCAGTGAGCGCGCGGCCACGTGAAAAACGGTGCTAGTCAGCTCGCCCGCGATCTTGAACATGTTGGGGATCATCAACAACAATCCCTGGCTCGCTGTGAATGTTGTCGTGAGCGATCCGGTCTGGAGAGCACCGTGCACTGTGCCCGCGGCTCCTCCCTCCGATTGCATCTCTATGACAGCCGGCGTAGAGCCCCAGATATTTTTTTCGTCGAGTGTGGACCACCCGTCGGCGGATTCGCCCATCGGCGACGATGGAGTGATGGGATAGATTGCGATTACTTCATTGGTCTTGTAAGCCACATAAGCGGCAGCTTCGTTTCCGTCGATTGTAACGAGATCTTGTTGCATGGCAGCGTATCCTTACCCAAAAAGGCTCCAGTTACCCTGCCAGTGCAAATCGCAGGCCCTGCTTTAGCGCAACTCGAATCTGCCTGGTTATGTCTGTTTATGATTGGTTGCTGAGATGGGTAGGGCAACTGCTTGCGGGGTGGAGCGTCGCGCGTCACGACTTAACGAGCGATTCGAGCGCCTGTCTGTCGCGAACCAAGAGCGTCGCGCCTTTGATCTGAACGATATTGTCGGTTTTGAAGTCCGATAGCAACCGCGTCACCGTCTCGCGCGAAGTGTTGATCATCTGCGCGATTTCTTCATGAGTCAACGCGAGTCTCACCTTAATCACCTGCTGGTCCGGTTTGGCGTCGCGTGAGATCCAGTCGAGGATCAATCGGGCTAGTTTCTCTTTTGCTGAAGACGAGAGCCCCAACGTGCGTGCCTTCTCAAAAGCTGCGTGGTAGTCGTTACCAAGGTGCTGCGCTACTTTGAGGCAGGCCTCGGAGTGTTCGGTGAGAAACCGAAGGAAGTCATCGCGCTTCACGACGTTCACGGTGCAAGGCTCAAGCGCCTCCGCGGTAACCTCGTATGGTTTGCCGGCCATTGTGGCGCTAAGGCCAATTAAATCGCCTTCCGAGGCAATCTGAGTGATCAGCGCCTTGCCTTCACTCGAGCTGGCCGATAGCTTGATGCTGCCGCGGCAGACCACGAACACGCCACGCGGTGATTGTCCTTCGAAGAAGAGCACCGCGCCTTTCGGGAAGGAAGTCGTGTATTTGATGTCGTCCAGGTTTCGCAGGGCCTCGACAGGGAGATTGCAGAACAGCCTGTCGAACCGCGAGGTGCACTCGGCGCAACTATCCGCGATCTGCAGTCCTCTCGGTGCGCGCATATCGAACTCCTTCTGATTCCAGCTCCAGGGAAAGGTGCCGGAGCCGCGACGCACTTTAATGAGAGCAACCATCGGGCCGCGTCGAACGCCCGCGATTCTTGAGTGCCCGGGATCACGGATTAGATGTGATGGGGAAAGTTACGCTTCGACTGCGTAAGAGCGCCCAGAGGCAAATTTCCTGAGAAGGGGATCGATCAGATCGTCACCACCCAACCGACCCAGGCGGCCAGAATGACCAATACCAGCCCCGGAACTATTCGTAGGGCGAATGTGCGGCCGCCAGTGGTTATCGCCACTACGACTTTGGTCGCCGTATTTGTCGTCAGTCCCACAAGAATCGGCAGCACTGCATCTGTCGCCGTGATCTTTTGAACTGCTGCCAGCGAAGCCACTGATATCGCAGCTGAATGGGTGTCCGCAAGCCCCGCTAACCCCGTCGCCACGACCAAGCCCGCCGAACCGAGCCATCGGTTCACTGCCGCCGAAGCGAGCAGTATTGCTGATACAGTCCCCGCAAAGATCAATGCAGTCGTCAGGTTAAACGCGCGACCCTTCTGATCTTCCGCTTGTGATTTCTGACCGCCTGTCCTGATCGTAAACAGCGCTCCGTAAATCACCGCGACGGTTCCCGCTAACAAGAGCGGGAACTTCATCGCCGAGAATGTGGGTCTGTCCGTCACAAACAGCAATGCTGCCATCTGTACGACTGTCGCCACCGTAGAAAGCACCGCGCCGGCCACCGCAGCTCTTAATAACTCGGGTTCCTGGGTCGCGCGTGCTCCCATTGAACCTATGGTCGCCGCGCTCGAGACAAACCCCGAGGCAAATCCAGCCAGAGGTAATCCGAAGCGAGGTCCGAGGGCGCGCAAGGCGATATAACCCGCCGCGCTTATTGACATCACCATCACTGCAAGCTTCCATAACGTGCGAGGGTTCAACACGCCTAACGGCCCGACCGCGTGGTCGGGAGTCAGTGGAAGGATCACCAGCGTTGCGGCAGCAAATAACAGCGCGTCGTGAAGCTCCTGCTCGGTCAGAACTCTTTGAACGAAACGATGCAATCGAGTGCGAGCAGCTAGCAGCGCTACTACAACAACCGAAAGACCCGCCGCGAGCGAAGGTTGGCGCATCGCGAGCGCGCCAAGGATCACCGTCGTCACCAACGCGATGGCCGTGGTGAAGCCCGGGTCGTGCCGACTCCTTTGCTTGTAGGAAACGACTGATAACGCCGCAACCCCAACCGTAGCAACCGCGAGCAGCATTTCTCCTCCCACTGCCAGGCTTAACCCGCCAACCAGCGAAGCGAGCGCAAAAGTGCGAATGCCGGCTGGCGCGCGAGAAGTGCCCGTGCCCTTTCGTCGCTCGCGCTCCGCCCCAATCAGAAGCCCGATCCCCAACGCGATCGCCAGTCTAACTGCAAGGTGTTCCGTAAATGGCATCAACACACCGCTCTTCCTCGGCCCGATCCGAACGGACTGCAAAGTGCGGTCAGACTTCCGACGCTACGACCCCCGACACGACGCGTCCTCAATCCGCTGTCGCATTTGTGGCGAACAGTGCCGCCTGGATAAGCTTGCGGATTCTACCACCGCCTGCGCGAAAGCCTGGAGCATCCTTCTCCTGTGCTATTCTCGAAGCAACTGGTGAAGGAGCAAGACTAGATCGAGCTTCACCGCATTCGAACGAGTACAACACCTGTGAAGGTACGATCGATAATGGATAACAAACTAGCCTCTGATGCCGCCACTCAAGCAAGGTGCCCCATAGAGTTCCGGAACGTCTCGGTGAGCTTCGACGAGAAGCGCGCGCTTTCGGATGTCAGCTTCCAGTTAGATCACGGCGAGATGATCGCAATCACGGGTGTCGCAAGCTCAGGAAAGTCTGTGCTGTTGCGGGTCGCCATAGGTTTGATAAAGCCGGATGAGGGACAGGTGTTCGTTGAAGGTCGTGAGATCGAAAGCCTGGAAGAAGAGGAGCTTTTGGATATTCGCAGCAGGCGGATCGGCATGGTCTTTCAAGAGCAGGCTTTGTTCAGCAGTATGACAGTTTACGAAAACGCCGCTTATCGACTGGCGGAGCACAACTGGCCCGAGGAGGAGATCTATGCCGCGGTGCGTGAGATCCTGCGCTTCGTCGGGCTTGAAGAAGACTCGGACAAGCTGCCCGAGGAGCTGTCGGGTGGAATGCGGCGAAGGCTCGAGTTCGCGCGCGCGGTAGTCGGCTGGCCCCGCATAATGCTCTTCGATGAGCCGACCGCCGGACTTGACCCGATCAACGAGCGAAACATGCTCGACCTCATCATTCGCGCCCGCGAAGTCAATAACATTTCGGCGTTATATGTGACCAAGGAACTTCGCGAAGTCCCATATCTCGCTTCGCACGTTGCAGTTGAAGACCAGCCCGGATCGGTGGTAGTAAGGGAAGCCCCCGCCGAACTGAGGAAACCGATACGTGTGATGGTGCTTGATGAAGGACGCATCGCATTTTTCGGAACTCCCGAGGAGTTCCAAACAAGCACCTTGCGTGCGGTGCTGCGACTCACTCATCCTCAAGCGGACCGGCCCGCGACCGACGAATTCGTCGCCGACCCGTGGAGTCCGAAACGAAGCCCTAAGAACAAGCTGTTCTGAACGGCGTGTTGAGTCTTCAGGTAGCAGTCAGAACCAGTCCATTTGTAAGCTGAAGTGAGCTTGGAGAAAGGAAAGCTAATTGGTTTAAGGTCGTGTCCTGACTTCAATTCTTTTAACGACGTCACGGCGCCTCTGCGGTTAGCAGGCTTTCGGCGCTTACTAAACGCGGAGGCGCAGGAGACGCAGAGATTACGCAAGAGCATTCGAATCAGAACCCTACCTGGTCTTCAACGTGCCTTCTGCTTCACTGTAAAAGTCTGACCTGCTATGAGCATAGTTCCTACTCGAGCGACGTTGCCGTTGTTGACAGACACCGAATAAGTCACTACTCCGTTGCCAGTAGCGGTGCCGCCCTTGGTGACTGTTACCCAACTAGCATTGCTTACCGCCGTCCACCCACATCCGCTCGACGCTGCTACATTCACGGTTCCTATCCCTCCGGCTTTGGCGAAAGACTTGCTCGTCGGCGAGATTGAGAACGTACAGTTGTTGCTTCCGTCCTGAGTGACCGTAAGAACCTGACCGGCAATGTTGATAGTGCCTGTGCGCGGGCTGGCAGCTAGATTTTGTTTGACCGAATAGGACACAACACCGTTGCCGCTGCCGCTCGCGGCTGAGCTAATGAGTAACCAGTTGGCGTTGCTGGTTGCCGTCCAACCACACCCGTTCTGCGCTGTCACGCTCACACCAGCTTGACCTCCTCTTGAAGGAAAAGACTGGCTGGGCGGATTTATCGAGTAAGAGCAGGTTTGCGTTGTGGCCGTCTGAAGCGCGTAAAGGTAGCAGTGCTCAGAGGGTCTTCGAAAATGCTTGCGTGCGGTCTGCCCCGGCTCGTGCCAGGTAAGCATCAAAGACCATTGCTACATTGCGGATGAACATCCGGCCAAGGGGCGCGATTTCGATTCGGTCGCCGTTCAGCCGAACCAGATTATCGCGTTCGAGTTCCTCCAATATCTGAAGTTCATTCTCGAAGTGTTCTTCGAACTCGATACCAAATTCGCGCTCCATTTCGGATTTGATTAGACCGGCGTGACAGAGGATTCGATTGATCACCGTCCTTCGCAGCTTGTCTTCTCTGCTTAACCGAATCCCGCGCATCGTAGGCCAGCGACCCTGGTCGATGGCCTTGTAGTAGCTTGGTAGATCGCGCCAGTTCTGAGCGTAAACGTCATCGAGCCCACTGATTGAGCTCACGCCCATCGCATATAGATCGCAACCCCCTTTGGTCGTGTAGCCCTGAAAATTCCGGGCAAGAGTTCGCTCATCCTGAGCGCGGCTGATCTCGTCGTCAGGGCGCGCGAAATGATCGAGCCCGATGTACCGATAGCCGGCGTCGGTCAGCATCTGAATCGCTCGGGTGAAGATTCGAAACTTCTCCATGCCTTCCGGTAAGTGACCTGCGAAGCTACCCTGCTGCTTTTTCATCCACGGCACGTGAGCGTAGCTGAACACTGCTATGCGGTCGGGATTAATCTTGATGATCTGCTCGACCGTCTTGCCAAAGCTCTCGACCGATTGATGAGGCAAGCCGTAGATCAAGTCGACGTTGAGGCTTTCGAAACCGATGTTGCGGCAGTAGTCGAACAACCGCTGCACGTCCTGACAAGGCTGAACGCGATGGATGGTCTGTTGTACAAGAGGATCGAAGTCCTGAATGCCCATGCTCACGCGGTTGAACCCAATCCGGCGCAGCGTGTCGCAGTGTTCGTGGCTTGTGACGCGAGGGTCGATTTCGACGCTAATTTCCGCTCGGGGCGCAAACGCGAACCGTGATGCGATGTGACCATAGAGATCTTCGATTTGAGCAGGCGCCAGATAAGTTGGCGTCCCCCCTCCCCAGTGCAACTGTTCCACCTTGCGGCTTTGAGGGATTTCGCTACTGACCCAATCGATCTCCTGTTTAAGAAGGGACAGATATGGCAGCGCCACCTCGTGCCGCTTGTTGATAACGACGTTGCAGCCGCAGTAGAGACATAGGGACTCACAGAACGGGATGTGGAAGTAGAGGGAGAGGGGAGCAGGGTTTGCCTTTCGGTTTGCCTCGGCAAAAGCTTCGCGAAGCTCGGCTTCGCCGAATCGATCGTCCCACTCGGGAGCCGTCGGGTAACTCGTGTAGCGCGGGCCTGGCTGATTGTACTTGTCCAGTGTCGCCTGTGAGATCTCCAGACGCTCGTTATCAATCGTTAGCTCCACAGAATTACCTCGGGTTGACTGCCTGGTCTTGCCCAACCAAGCAATATCTACCTTAGGCAATGAGCGTTCCGTTGGCAGTGATGGAGAATTGTTCCTTTCTTCGTAGGCTCACAGGGCAGGAGTGCGAGAAATTCCGCACGGGTCGAGTGGAATTGCGGCGGAGAAACTCCCGTCTATAGTTGAAAACTCTCTAATTACGACCTGGCTCAGCCTTCCTGACCAACAAACGAAGCGCGGGCCGAGGGAATGCCCCAGCCCGCGCTTGCTCTATTTGCTCGTTCCAGATTTAGATTCCTGGCTATTTCGTCGGCGCCTCCGAGCAATCCGGCTTACTGTTTAGCATATCCGAGTCGACCAGGTATTCGGTTATCGGCTGTATGTCGTAACCCTTGTCGGGCATCCGGAGGACTTCGATGACGCATTTCGCCTGATGATCGAACACGTTCGCTGATGCGAAAACGCTGTAGTCCTCTGTGACGGCCGAAAAATAGATATTGACACCGTCTATCTTGACGTCGCCTACACCCTTCAACTCGTAGCCATACTCACAGAGATTACACGTGAAGGCGCCCGACTTCAGTTCGAATGTCATGAAGCCTTCGCCGGTGTCTCCTTGAATGAGCACTCCCGCAGGCCGGATGCCTGGAGGCGGCTGGATGATCGGACGGTTTT
>DATMCM010000681.1:0-8603 GCA_035558335.1 Blastocatellia bacterium
GATCAACCGCTTCGCGATATCCGCGTTCTTCACGCCGTGTCTTGTCTGGCGTTTGTCGGAAAAAACCACCTCGTGCATCAGCGGACCGGGATACGCAACATCGTAAGTGTCTTTCAGATGATGCGCGATATAGTTCGCATTGAGGACCGCGGTTTCGGTAGCCTCGCGCAAGCCAGAATCGCCATGAGTCAGCACATAGCTTAGCGCTCGCACTAGCACGCCGAAGTTCCCGAGATAAGCCCGCACTCGCCCAACCGACTTCGGGCGATCAAAATCAAGTTCGAGCGAGCCGTCACCGCTGCGAGCGATGCGAGGGAAGGGAAGGTAGGGCTCGAGCTCGTGAGTAACCGCGACCGGCCCCGCTCCAGGTCCGCCGCCTCCGTGCGGAGTCGAAAACGTCTTGTGCAGGTTCAGATGCATCACGTCGATGCCGAAGCTCGCGGGTCTGGCCACTCCGACCAGCGCGTTCATATTCGCGCCGTCCATGTATACGAACCCGCCCTTGTCGTGAACGATCCTGCAAATCTCTTCGATGTTCTGCTCAAACTTACCAAGCGTGTTCGGGTTGGTAAGCATCAGCGCGGCAACATCTTCGTTCATCAATCGGCGGAGCGCTCCAAGATCCGTCCCGCCTTCCGAGTTGGACGGAACCGATTCGACGGAATAGCCGCAGATGACGGCTGACGCAGGGTTCGTTCCGTGAGCCGAATCTGGAATCAGAACTTTCTTCCGAGGGTCTCCGCGCTCGGTCAGCGCCGCGCGCACCATCATTATTCCCGTCATCTCGCCCTGGGCGCCGGCTGCGGGTTGAGTCGTGACTGCATAAAGCCCGGTGATCGCGCAGAGGCACTCTTCAAGGCGCCGAATGATCTCCAGCGCACCCTGCGCAAGCTTCGAAGGAGTCAGTGGGTGCAGGTTCGCAATCCCCTCGATACGCGCGACCCGCTCGTTGATCCGCGGGTTGTACTTCATCGTGCACGAGCCTAGCGGATACAAGCCATGGTCTATGCAGTAGTTCCACGTCGAGAGCCTCGTGAAGTGGCGGATCACGTCGACTTCGGATAACTCTGGCATTCCATCGAGGTCGTCGTCGCGTAGGAACCGTCGATCGATCACCTCCTCGTCGGCGCGCCCGAGCACGTCGAGTTCGGGGATCGAGTAACCTATTCGCCCGGGACGCGATTCTTCGAACAGCAATCCCTCGTTTTGGACCACATGAGTTGTAGCCTTCTTGATTTTGCTTTTGCTCATTGTTTCAACGTCACCCTCGCAGGTCAGACGTTCCAGCCGCCTGCGTTAGGATCTACACCGTGTCAAGACATCGAGTTAAACGGCTCACCACTTCAAAAAGAGCGCAATGCCTATTCCCAGAACCATAAGCCCAACGCCGTCAAACGGTATCGCGTTCCCCCGCCGAGCGAGACCGAGTAGAAGGTTAACCACATAGACGATTGCTCCGATTAGAAAAACTACGCCGCCGACTCCGAGGTGTTGTATTTCAGGCATGATAAACAAGCCTCCTCTCTTCTGTCTGCCGGGCCGATTCCAATCTCAAGCCTTCGACAGCGCGTCAACCAAGTTATCAATCGATTCTTTCTTCGCAGTCTCGGTTACACAAACGAGGAGCGAGTCAGACATATCAGGATAGTAGCTTTCGAGCGCGATGCCGCCGATTATCCTTTCCTGAAGCAGCCGCTCCGCAACGTCAGACGCAGCGCGGGGTGTGCGCACGACGAACTCGTTGAAGAACGGCGCCGAAAACCCGAGCTCGAACCCGTCGAGTTTAGCGATCGCCTTCGCCGCGTAATGAGCCTTTTGTGCGTTCTGGCGGGCGACCTCCTGAAGGCCTCGACGACCCATCGCCGACAGATAGATCGTGCACATCAGCGCGAATAGTCCCTGGTTTGTGCAGATGTTCGAAGTCGCCTTCTCGCGGCGAATATGTTGTTCACGTGTCGACAACGTCAACACATAGCCGCGACGCCCCTGATCGTCGTATGCTTCGCCGACCAGTCTGCCGGGCATTTGTCGAACGTATTTCTCGAGCGTCGCAAACATCCCGCAATAAGGACCGCCGTAGCTGAGCGGGATGCCAAAGGATTGGCTCTCGCCGACGACGATATCGGCGCCGCAGGCTCCGGGTGACTTCAACATTCCGAGGCTAATCGGCTCGCTGATGGCGACGATCAGCAGCGCACCTGCTGCATGCGCGGTTTCAGCGATGGCGGAGATGTCTTCGATGCATCCGAAGAAATTAGGCGACTGCACGACGACTGCCGAGGTGTGGTTATCAACGCTGAGTGCATTGGCATCGAGGGTTCCGGCTTCGGTGTGCGGAGCGTATTCGACCGTGACGCCGAGGTTTTGCGTGTAGGTGGCGATGACTTCCCGGTACTGCGGATGCAGCGATCCGGCGATAACAAACCTGTCGCGCCGGTTTAGTCGATGGGCCATCAGCACTGCTTCGGCGACTCCGGTCGAGCCATCGTAAAGCGAAGCGTTGGCGACCTCCATACCGGTGAGCTGGCAGATCATCGTCTGAAACTCGAAGATGTATTGAAGCGTGCCCTGGCTCAGTTCGGGTTGATAAGGGGTGTAAGCGGTGAAGAACTCGGCGCGCGAGATCAGCGAATCGATGATGACGGGTATGAAGTGCGAGTAGGCCCCGCCGCCGAGGAACGATTGATAGTCGGAAGCGTTAGAGGCAGCAAGCTCGCGAAAGTACGCCAACAGCTCGGGCTCGCTCATCGGCCGTCCGATGCCGATCGGTTCATTGAGCCTCAGGTGTTCTGGAATCTGCTGGAACAGGTCTTCGATTCGCGAGCGTCCGATGTCCGCGAGCATCGCGCGCCGCTCGCCGGGCGAGTTCGGAATATATCTCATCTGCGATTTACTCCGACGCTTCTTCTTTTATGTAGTCTTCGTATTCGATGGACGTCAGCAAGGCGTCCACCTGTGAAGGGTTGTCGATCTTAATCTTGATCATCCAGCCATCGCCGTAGGGATCTTCGTTTACCAACTCGGGCGAATCGTTAAGGGTCTCGTTTACCTCCGTCACCGCTCCGCTTAAAGGCATGTATATCTCGCTGACTGCCTTGACGCTTTCGACCGAGCCGAAGGGCTCGGAGGTCTCAAACTTATCGCCGACCTTCGGAAGCTCCACGTAAACTACATCGCCGAGTTGGTGTTGCGCGTGATCGGTTATTCCGATCGTTGCCTCCTCGCCCTTCACGCGCACCCACTCGTGGTCTTTGGTGTAGGTCAGGTCTTCTGGTGTGTTTGCCATTTTAGTTCTCCGAGCTCTTGTTTCGCTTTCTTTTTAGTCGAATGTCTTTTCCCGTTTGTAGAACGGAGTCTCCGCCACTCGCGCCGGGACCAGCCTCCCGCGCACTGATACAAAAAGTTCAGTGCCGATGCCGGTGTATTCGATCGGGAGGTAGACCAATCCAATGTTCTTCTTGAGAAAAGGCGCCGGGCTTCCCGAAGCCACGACGCCGACTTCGCGGCCGTCTGCGCTTACGGGGTAGCCGTCTCGCGCCGGCGCCTTGTCCATCATCTCGAATCCCACCAACTTGCGGGCAAGTCCCTGTTCTTTCTGCCGCCTGAGCACGTCGCGCCCGATGAAGTCACCCTTTTGAAGCTTGACGGTCCACGCCAGTCCCGCTTCCAGCGGCGTCGTCGTCTGATCCATGTCGTTGCCGTAGAGCCGGAACGCGGCTTCCAGCCTGAGCGTGTTGCGCGCCGCCAACCCACAGGGGATTAACCCTTCGTTCTTACCGGTCCGCAAAAGCCTCTTCCAGATATGCCCGGCGTAAGCCGCGTTGCAAAGGATCTCGAAGCCGTCCTCGCCCGTATAGCCTGTTCGCGAAACCCTGCACTTGACGTTCTCGACTGCGACCTCCTCAGACCAATAATAAGGTATCCGATCGAGCATATGATCGGTGAGCGGTTGCAAGATCCTTTCGGCGCACGGGCCTTGAATCGCAAGCAGCGCGAAGGCCGCGCTCACGTTTCGCACCTCTACCCGATGACTGGCTGACTGGTTCTTGATCCATGCGAAGTCAGTTTCGATGCCGGCCGCGTTTACGATCAGCAGCAAGAACTCTCGGTTCAACCGATAAACCAGAAGGTCGTCGATCACCCCGCCGTTCTCGGTGGTCATAAGCGAGTACTGGACCTGGTTGTCTTCAAGCTTCGAAACGTCGTTGGTCGTGATTCGCTGGACCAGCGCGAGAGCGTCGTCGCCGATCACTTCGATCTCGCCCATGTGCGAGACGTCGAACAGACCGGCGGCTTGCCGGACCGCCATATGCTCGGGCAGTGGACCGGTGTATTGAACGGGCATTTCCCAGCCGGCGAAGTCGACCATACGCGCGCCAGACGCAAGGTGAGCTTCATAGAGCGGGGTTCGCTTTAGTATTCCGGTTTTGGTCATCGTGTAAAGGTGACGCTCTTAAAGTCGTTGCAATCGAGATTAACGACAGTGAAGAGAACAGGCAAGCTAACACGCGCAATTTTTCTCAGTCAAGTTTGCTCTTCGTAGCAGTTTGGCTTAGCGCGTGCGCGTCAGCGTTTCGCGCGGTTAGCGGAAGGCATTGAGGCAAAAAGGGAGCCTAGGCTTATGGTGGCCGAGTAGCACGAGGAATTTGGTGTAGTCATCGGCTGACCCGAAGTTGAGCTGTCGATTATTGCCTCGAGAGATGGTGACGTAGGGCCGCCTTCGATCTCGAATCTGGGTTTCGGCAGATCTGCTTGGGGCTAGTACGGAGGTCGACGATTTGCAAATTGCAAGCCTTACGCCGGTACCCCAGAATATCGGCTTGAGGCTACGAAATCTGGTGACCTTTCCACGCCCGCTCCCTGATCCTGAACAGGTTTCTCCTCTTGCGGTTAGTTAGCCTTTGCTCGGATCTTTTTAAGACCTTCAATAATGTAAGGCGAAAGAATGGGATCATCCGTTTCGCTCAAGAGCTTCTCTAAGGCCGGCAATGCCCGGCCATCGCCGATCTCCCCCAGTACCATGCACGCTCGGGCCTTGGTCTGAAAAACTTGAATCTTAGCGATTCTCCGCCTGGCCTCCTCAGTGAAAATCGGTTCGTCCTTGAATTCTATCGCGTCTGCTCTCTGTTCCGCCGTCTCTATCGCTTCGATAAGCTTAACCACGGCCGGCGCCCCAATGTCCATCAACGCTTGCATCTGGGGACTCATGGTCTCCCAGGAGCCGACACTGTCTTGGCTCACCATCGCATCTATCAGGGCTGGGATTGCTTCTTCCGCATGCAGGCGTCCCAGCAGCTCGCACACATCCTTCTTCAATCGCCAGGTGATCCTGATATTCATGAGATCATCCAACGCTTCCCGACTCTCCTCCGTTTTTCCACTCTTCAAGAGTGCGCGGTAACGCGCTTCGGCTTCGACCACATCATCCTCACGTCCGGGCGCATATCTCGGTCGCGGATCGCTTTCGATGTCCCGCAGAAGGGCAATGAGCTGTGGGATTGCTTTTTGATTTAACCGGAGAAGGTTGACTTTTGCCGCCTCCCTTTCCCCTTGATCTGCCGACCACAACTGTTTGATTGCCCACCTAGAAGCTTCCTCGTCAACCGCGCGCTCCTGCATGTGAGTCACAACGGAGAGAACAGTAAAGATGCAGATGACCGGAAGTACAGCTAACGAAATAAGTCTTATGCTCCGTGAGCGTAAACTCCACATTGAAGATCTGCTCCTGTCACTGGGCGACTTCTGGCGACGAAACTACCGCCGCGCGCCCCGTTGGCGGTTCCAATTATATACCAATCGTCGTTGCGGCGGCCCCTGTTGCGAATCAAACGATGTGCTTGACGAACCCCTCTAGTTTGCGGCCCACTTAGCCTTGTTCTTCTTAATGTTGAGCACAAGATTCAACTTGCCAACACAGCTCCGCCTGAGATCTTTCTTGTTTATGAGTGTGAATTCAAACCTAAAGAAGACATTGCCCCCAATTACTGAATGAGGAGCGTGATCAGTTCCTGTAGCTACCTTCTGGATGTCAGGCGAGTCAAGCCAATAGTATTTTCCCGTTTGACTAGTATCAATGAAGGCCTCGAGAGGGCTATCATCCGGCCTCACCTCAGACTTGTCAACGTTCTCGTCCTGGCCATTAACGGAGATTGTGACTCCTCCGGACTTAACCAAGCTCTGAAAAGGCATCCAGTCACCTGGAGCTCTGTCATCCGCTGGAAGGAATACTTCGATCTCGAAGAAAAACCACCAGAATCCGTCGCTGACGTCGTTCTCCCCTTTCCCCAACTGCGTAAGGTCACCGTGATGATTATTGGCCGCACTGATCTTTGCCCTCTTGGCACGGCTTATCCGGACATTGATGAAGCAGCGCGCGGGTGCCGGGTCGGGAGCAGGGTCCGGCTCAAGCGGACCCGGAATGGGTTCAACGCCACAAAAGAAGCTTTTGAACATTTCGATGCCATCGAGAAAAATCGTGGGTCCAAGCGGGCTGCACGGGTCGTCGGGTCCTCCACAACCCCAGCAAAGGAATAATCCCCACGGATCCGTCTGGTTGATCGGATCACCTGTCGTATATGTGTAGCGATTCCAGGTTTGGGGTAATTCCCTTTTGCCAGTCTTTGCCAGGGCATCAGGCCGATTGAATCTGCCGATGCTTTGTGAGTACTGCCTGTTGACCGCGTAGTCTAAACCATTCTCTGCATCGCTCTCATAGTTTGTGAAATGATGCTTCTCCTCAGCGCCGCTCTCTCCGAAGTCCTCTCCAAAAGGTAAGTGCGCTTGTCGGCCCAGCATATTGCCGCTTGAGTCCAACGTCATCCTCTCGCTCAGGCGGTCGCTCAGGAAGTAACGTGTTGTCCACGGCGCAGTGCTCGTCGCGCGCTGGCGGCTCTGGATCATTCTCACGCCTGAGTAGATGTAGTCCAATCTCGCTGATTTCACTTGATACGTCGGGTTTGTCGAGTAAGCAGTCGTCGCGTCGTGCTCCGCGATTACGTGCGAGCCTTGCCAGATGTAATGCGTCCAAGTTGAACCGACTATTTTGCACACTCGCCGGTTCTGATGATCGTAGCGATACTGCGCCGTAGCTCCCGTGTCTACGCTCACTATTCGGTTCTCGGCGTCATAGGTGTAGCTGTGCACGCCATCATTCGTCACATTACCCGCTGCGTCGTACGTGTAGTTGACAGTCGAGCCGCCGTTGGTGACGCTGGCGATGCCATTCGTCGGCGCCGACCCTCCCTGCTGAAACGTGTTTGGATAAGTGATGCTTTGAATCTGAGTGCCGCTGGTCACCGCGTCCCACACGCCGGTCCGATTGCCCCAGCGATCATAGCCGAACCGCCTCTGGGCGCTTGAACCGTTCGACGTTTGATTGGAAGTCGCAAGGCGCCCAACCAAGTCATACGTGTAACTCGCGCTCTCAGTCGTCGAGTTGATTGTTCCCGATATGCCCATCAACTGACCTGCGTTTCCCGCAGTCGAGCCCGTTCCCATCTGCCCGGCTGACGCTTGATAATTATAGGCCAGGTTCATCAGCGAGGTCGCGCCTTTTGTCGCAGTCTGACTCGTGAACTGAAGACGATTCACGTCATAGCCGTAGCTCTCCACAACTCCGTTGCCAAGCGTCAACCCGGTCGCCTGTCCAGCGATGCTGTAGCTCATCCCGGTCAAGTATCCCGTCGTGTCCCCCGGATTGTAAGTCAGCGATAGCATGCGGCCTTTGTTGTCGTGGTTCACAGACACTTGTTGCCCCGACGGATACATCATCATCGAGAGCTGGCTCCCCCCGTTGTACTCGTAGCTAGTCGTGTATGTCTTTCGGCTATCAGAGACTTGGCCCAGAATCCACGTCGTCACGGACTCGAGGCGAGCAAATTCGTCGAACGCGCAGCTCTCTGTGTATGCGGAGCCTGAACATAATTTCCGTTCCTGTCCCAGATAGTCACCGGCAGCAACCGGTTGTTCACTGCGCTGAAAGTCACCTTGCTCCCATCGGGATAATGCACATCGCCGCCGTCCCTTCCGTTGCCGGTGTAAACGATGTGCGTTCCGTCCAGCGTCTCATACGGCCCGCCCAGCGCGTAGCCGATTCCATTGTAGGTCCCTGCCCCAAGGTAGTGACGCGTGCCGTCAGTGTCCACAAGCAGAAACTTGCACGGAGGATCACCGCCAAAATCGATGTCATAGACTACGATCCTTCCGAAGCCGAGCGAGTAACCCGGCGCCGGCCAGCTTGTGATCGCATCGTAGGCAACCAGGTTGTTGCGCCGGCTCCACACTCGGCTGTTGTAGAACAAGGTCAAGCTCGCGCCCACGCCGCGCCCGCCCAACCCGTAGATCGGCGCTGCCCATCCATAGTTGCTGCCTTCAGGAAGCACCGCGCCCATTGCCGTAGATTCGGCTGCTCGATTACGAGGCGAGCCTATCAGATTCCGCGACTCGGTCCACAACTCGGGATAAACTAGTGGCTTGTAACAAAGACTTCGCTAGCGAACCTGTACGGGCGGTCCTCCGTGGCCGCCCCTCTTGGAGCGCATAATGCTCTTCTCGAGAAGGGGCGGCCACGGAGGACCGCCCGTACAGGGCTAGCAATTTCATCG
>DATMCM010000682.1:0-11476 GCA_035558335.1 Blastocatellia bacterium
ATAAGGCAGAAACGCGTCCTGCTGGGCTTTATTGAATCGATGTATCTCGTCGATGAAGACGACGGTTCGGCGTCCGGTCTTGCGGCGAAAGGTGTCGGCCTCGGACATTACTTCCCGGACCTCGCGAATGCCGGATGAGACGGCGCTGAATTGGATGAAGCGCGCGGCGGTTCGCTCTGCGATCAAACGGGCAAGCGTAGTCTTGCCGGTACCGGGCGGTCCCCAGAATATCAGCGACTGCAGCCGGTCTTCATCGATCATCTTTCTCAAGGCGCGACGCGGCCCGGCAATCTTCTCCTGGCCTACGAAGTCATCAAACGAGCGAGGACGCATCCGATCGGCAAGCGGTCGCTCGCCGTCCAGTTCATCCGCGAGCGCTGAATGATCCTCTTCCGGCTCGCCGAATAGATTGCCTACCCGTTCTTCTGTCGCTTTCCTGGGCCTCGGCATAAAGGTCTCCTGAACCGAATACTAAAGCGTGTCCGGACTGCTGACAACGAAACGTGCGCGCTAAGGGCGCCGAAAAACTCCCGAGAGCGGGCACGTCCAGTCCGCCTCCCTCGATTCCTCGGGCCGGCGGCCGTGACGGCCGCGCTCCCAGCTAAAGGGACTTTTATGCAAATGGGGCCTTCGTTGACAATCATTCGAGCGCTCTGTTAACTTTTTTCTTTGGTTTAGTAGCAGGAACGGCCTCTGTCAGTGCCACTAAGATATTGGAGTCGACCGAGAGTGAGAAGTGCCCGAGTTTTTGGCTTTTTGATATTGGGGGTAACGCTTTTTGGCGGCGCCTGCATCAGAAGGGTCAATGTCAGTGAGCAGCTTCCGGTCAGCACCGCGCTATCAACCGACCAGTTAATAAGCCGTATCAATTCGTTTAACGATATTAAGACCTTTTCCGCCCAGGCGGACGTCGTCGTTCGCAACTATTTCACGGGCGATGGTGGAAAAGCGGACGAGTTCCCCTCCGCAACCGGGTTGATTCGCTTTCGACGTCCTGATAACACCCGAATGAGGGTAACTTTTGTTGGCGCCAAGGTAGCCGACATGGTGAGCGATGGTCACAGCTACAAACTCGCTATCTTTCGTCCCAGCGAGAGTCGGGGCTTCTTCTTTGGCACCAACCTCAAAGAGATCGAGCATATGGATGCGGCTGATATTCGAGAACAGAAAGACAAACGATTGAGCGAAGCCGGTGGATTATTGAATCTTCGTCCTCAACATATCACTGATTCATTCTTGATAAAGCCCATCTCGGACAGCGAGCGGCTCAACGTCTTTCGCGAAGAGGTGAGACAGGTCGAGCCGGACACGCGGCCAAACAAGAAGAAAGGACTGGTCGAGCGAACCTACTACGTTTTGTATGTTCTGGACCGGGATGCTTCAGGGCAGGTCAAGCTGCTCCGCAAATTCTGGTTCGATCGAAACCAGCTCGACACGCCGCTGGTTAGGCAGCAGACCTTTGAGAACGGCGTAGGCAAACTTGAGAGCGACGACACGTTTTCCAACTGGTTTATCGTTCCGAACACGGGGCGCAAATGGCCGGGTCAGATGACCATCGATCGCCGCAATGCCGACGGATATCGACTCGAACTCAAACTTCTCCCCGATACCGTCGAGATTAACGCTGACCTTCCCGAAACTACTTTCAAGCTCGACAACGACGAACGGCTTCCAGAGCATGATCTGGATCGTCGCAAGCCTCAAGAACTCAAGGCTCCGGCGCCTAACCCGGATCGTCGCAAGCCTTAACCTAATCTCGCAAAGCTTATGGACAGTCTCATCGCAGCCAACATCCGCCAGCGTCCGCTGCGCACCGCGATCAGCGTATTCGGTGTCGCGCTGGGCGTGATCATGGTTGTGTTGTTTGTAGGCCTCGCACGAGGAATGATGCGGGATGCGGTCGACCGGCAGGCGAATGTCGAGGCCGAAATCCGGTTTCTCCCCGCCGGCAACGTATCGTTGCAGTCTAATCCGTTGATGCTGCCGTGCGGCTATGCAGACGCGATCTTGCACGGCGTCCGGCCGTCGGCGGACGACCCGGACCTGATACCAAAGGCCCCTGTTGCCGGAGTCACCGCGGTCTCGTGCGTCGGCGAATGGATGCAGCCGACCGCCGGCGGCATCGGATTCGAAATGGTCGACGGCATCGACTATGACACCTTTATCAAGACAACCCAGCTTAAGATGATCGAAGGCCAGGGTCTGGGTGACGGACGCTCGCTCGGCTCCGAGCACGAAGCGATAGTCGATCGGTTCTACCGCGAGCACAACAAGGGTAAAGACGGAGAGCCGGTTCATATTGGCAGCAGGATCGAGGTGCTGGGTCACGAGTTTAGCGTTGCCGGAGTGTACGAGCCTCCGATGCTTGGCCGAGTGAAAATTCCGCTGCACACAATGCAAGAACTGCTGGGCGGCGCCAACAATTGCTCCTTTTTGCTAGTGAAGTTGGAAAGGCCGGAGCTGACCGACGAAGTGATCAAAACGCTGAAACAATACTATCCCGGCAATCACGTCGTCAGTGCCGCCGACATACCTGCTCTTTATTCGCAGGGGCTCCAGTCGGTTGAGATTTTCTTGAAGGTGGTGATGGGTCTTGCGCTGGTGATCAGCACGCTGGTTATCCTCCTCGCAATGTACACCACGATCACCGAGCGCACTCGCGAGATCGGCATACTGAAGAGTCTCGGCGCCTCCAAGCGGTTCATCGTTATGACGATCGAGAAGGAAGCCGCGTTGATCAGCCTGCTGGGCATCACGTTTGGCTTTCTTGTCTCGGTCGCGGGCAAGTTTGGCATCGAAGCAAACACGCGTCTTATGATCGAGCTGAAGCCCGGATGGCTGATCATCGCTGCCGCTATTGGAATGCTGGGAGGCATCGTAGGTGCGCTCTATCCAGCGGTGCGCGCTGCAAACCTCGATCCGGTGGAAGCGATAAGTTATGATTAGTCCGTAGTCAGTAGTCAGTAGTCCGTAGCTCGCGGCAGTAACACCCTGGGTGAACCGTGAGCTACGGACTACGGACTACGGGCTACGGACTGCGGACTCCTTAATGAAGCCAGTTCTCGAAACAATCGATCTCAAAATGATCTACCGCGTGGGAAAGGTCGACGTCAACGCGTTGCGCGGAGTCAATTTGAAGGTCGCTGCGGGTGAATACGTCGCGATCATGGGGCCGTCAGGCTGCGGCAAGTCCACGCTCCTGCATGTCGTTGGAGGAATGCTTCAGCCAACTTCCGGCCAGGTCTTTATTGACGGCGACGACTTGACCACGATGAGCGACGCCGAGCGAACCAACCTGCGACGGCTTAAGGTCGGATTTGTCTTTCAGCGCTTCAACCTGTTCCCGACTCTAACTGCGGAAGGCAACCTGAAACTTGCGGAGAAGATCTATAACAAGACAAACGGCGGCGATCCGGCGCGCAGGCGGGAGGTGTTGAAACTGCTCAGACTCGAAGACAAAATGCACCACAAACCGTTGGAGCTTTCAGGCGGCGAGCAGCAGCGGGTAGCGATCGCTCGTGCGATAGTAAACCGCCCGGCGCTCGTGCTGGCCGACGAGCCGACAGGCAATCTCGACAGCGAGAACTCCGAAATCGTCCTCCAAATGATGCGCGGGCTAAACGAAGACTTCGGGCAGACGATAGTTATGATCACTCACAATGCCGAAGCCGCCGCGCGCGCCGATCGAGTGATCGAGATGCGCGACGGACATGTTGTTTCAGGCGGCGAATCGGACGCGCGCGCGCGAGGCGGGTCTCAATGAAGCTTATCTTAACGACGCTGAAGAAGACGCTGTTCTGGTCCTACGAGCGAGGGAGCTGGCAGTACGACGTTATGTGCGTGATTATTCTCGCTTTTATCTTCTTCATGCCGGGGAGCCTCTTTCACAAACCCATCACCGTGCGCAGCGAGGAGATTGGCGTGATCGAGCCAGCCCGTGAAGAGCAGCAAATCGCCGAGTACCTTGCTCGCAGGTATGGGCACGCGGTTGCGATCTCAAGCTTCAAGAGAGTTGAAGAACGAACCGGTGAAGTCAAATACTTAGTCTGGGAGAAATAGTCCTCGCGGTGCAGCAGCGTGTGTTCGATCGTTCGGGAGTAGTAAACGCAATGAAGCAAACAACCACGAAGTTTATCGCTGTCACATTATTGCTTTTGGCAGGTTCGGTCTCAGCAAAACCAAACGGCAGGCTCGATGAAATCCTCGCCAACATGCAGAAGAGCGCCAGTCAGATTACCTCGATTCAAGCAAGAATGGAGCAGCTCAAACGCGACCGAAACATCGGAGGCGTTGAAAGGTACAGCGGAGAAATATTCTTCAAGCATGGGACCAAGGGTTGTGACATGGTCAAGATCGTCTACACCGTTCCGAAGGGCCAGACGATCTGGGTTTTGTGCGAGACGATCACGCTACATCAAGCTGAAGTAAAACAAGCGATCGTAACCACTCGAGCGGCAGCGGCTTCCAAAGGCGATGAGTTTGCCTTTATCGCCACGCCCTATAAGTCGGTACCCGACTTGAAGCGCCAGTATGACATCGTCGACGCCGGTGATGATCAGGGCATGGCCAAGCTGGATTTGACGCCCAGACAGAAGTCGTCGATTCAAAAGCTCACCCTGTGGGTTGATCGATCGAGCTGGATGCCGATTAAGTACACCGTACTCGACGCCGCGGGCAGCGCTACAACGTTCATCCTGAGTGACGTGAAAAAGAACCGCGGAATTGCTGATTCAACCTTCAAAGTAGACCTGCCCAAGGATACAAAGGTTCTTCGTCGTTAAGTGCGAAGATGAGTTCACCACCATGTAGGGGCGGCCCTCCGTGCCCGCCCCTCGTTGCAAACACCAGGACCCCGGTCGTGATGTGGTCGGCAGTCACTGAGGCCGCCCCTGGATCGCTCTAAAGTTTCAAGTAGAGTGCTGCCAGCAGTAAGGCGATCAGACTTGATGCGATCAACCAGAAAAGCAGCTCGCGAAGAATTATCAAGTTTCGCGAGTCCTTTGGTCTCACTTTCTTGAGTCGCCGCAGCTTAATTGCCAGTGCCGAGTGCGACATATACAAGCCGACACCCAGCGCGCCGAGCGACATAACACGCAATGGCCATAGAAAAAACATCCATTGCATCTCGACCAACAGCAGCAGCGGAACTCCAAGCCCGAAGCACGCGATCGCTCCCATCACCAGCCCGGCAAAGTCCGGATCGGAAACGGGTATCCCAAGCGTTCCGGCCTTCGACGCGGCTTCAGGATCGAAGCCCGCGGAGGAAACCGGCGTCCTCGGCGCGGGCCGCCGCTCTTGATCGTAAGCTTTTCGTGTTTCGCCATCGCTCAACACGTCGTGAGCTTCGTTGAGCGATTTCATTTCGTCTTCGCTTCCGCCGCCGTCGGGATGGCGCTTGCGAGCTGCAATGCGAAACGCGCGGTCGATCTCCTCGGCGCTTGCATCGCGGCGCACACCTAGCACGCGATAATAGTCCTTCTTCTTATCGTACTTCTGCATTTCGTGTTTGGCATTATAGCCACGCGGTTACGAATCGAGTAGGGGAACGATCGTCCGCCCGGTCTCGCTGGTCGCCTCTTGATTTGGCATCGAGTAGCGCCGGGGCGAGCTCGGTTGACTCCATCAGCTAGCACGAATAGAATCGCCGACTCGTGAAACCATCACTTCTCGACTGGGGCTTCGTTGCCGGAGCCTTGATCCTCTGGAACCCGCGGCGCGCCGGATGGAGCACAGATATGGATTGACCGCACTATTCGCAGAACGGCACTCGCGCCGGCGCTGACGAATCGGACCCAGTTCGAAATGAGGGGGCCAGCCACGGAGACCCTCTGCTACAAGCACAACGACAATCGAGGTCTCAACTCTTGATCAAGCAAATATTTCTGGCTGTCATCGCGCTGAGCATTTCCAACGTGCCCGCTTCTTCGCCCGCAGTCACTCGTCAAACAAAACAAGAGCCCGTCTCGAAAACCGCCTGGGTCGCGAAGACGCTGGCCTCGATGACTCTCGACGAAAAGATAGGGCAGATGATCGTCCCGGCAACGGTAGGCATGTTTTTGAGTCAGGACAGCGATGCGTTCAAACAGATTCGCCGGGACATCACTGAGTTTCACGTCGGCGGCTACCACTTGCTGGGCGAAGCGAATACGATCCACGAACCGGTCGGCGTTGCGCTGCTGATCAATCATCTGCAGGAGATTTCGAAGCTGCCGTTGATGATAACGGCGGACTTCGAGGGCGGAGTCGGGCTTCGGTATCTCGGCGCGACGCGGCTGCCTCGGGCGATGGCAATCGGCGCGACTGGAAATTCCGAGATGGCATTCCAGGCTGGCCGCATCTGCGCAGAAGAAGCACGCGCAATGGGGGTCAACGTCAATTTCTATCCTGTCGTCGATGTAAATAACAACGCACGCAATCCGATCATCAACATTAGATCATTCGGGGGCAACCCTGAGCTGGTATCTCGAATGGCGCGCTCGTACATACGCGGTTTGCAGTCGGCGGGAGTGATGTCCACCGCAAAGCACTTCCCCGGTCACGGCGACACCTCCATCGACTCGCACTTGGAGCTTCCCTCAATAGACGTCGAGCGCGCGCGTTTGGACGCAATCGAGTTGCCGCCGTTTCGCGCCGCCATTGAAGAAGGTGTCGGCGGCGTAATGAGCGCTCACATCGCGCTGCCCAGGATCGATCCTGAGAATCTGCCCGCGACGCTGTCGCCCAGGATGCTGAACGGCGTTCTGCGCGGCGATCTGGGCTTCAAGGGAGTTGTGTTCACCGATGCGCTTAACATGAACGGCATCGCGGGGCACTATCCCGACGGAGAAGCCGCTGTTCGTTCGGTTAAAGCCGGCGCCGACGTGCTGCTCTATCCGCCCAGCGTCGAACGAGCCTTTCTCGGAGTCCGTCAATCTGTGCAATCCGGCGAGATCAAGGAATCTCGAATCGACGACTCGGTTCGCCGAATCCTTTCAGCAAAAGCGGAGCTCGGTCTCAACAAGACGCGATTCACCGACGTGACCAAGCTCGATACTGCGCTGGGATCGAACGACCACCAGCGCATCGCGCGCGAGATCATTGAAAGCGGCGTGACCCTTTTGCGCGACAAAAGAAACGTGCTGCCGCTCAAGCTCACTAATGATCAGAAGGTGCTATTCATTACTCTGGTTGATAACAACGACGGCTGGCGCGACGGCGTGCCTGGCCGTGTTTTCCTCGATGGACTTGGAAGCAGGCACGCTAGAACGACTGAGGTGCAGGTGAGCGAGAAGACCTCGCCCGCCGAGTTCGCGCTGATCAACAAACTCGCGGCGTTATCTGACGTCGTCATCGTAAACGCTTTCGTCCGCGTCGCGGCGTACAAGGGCTCCATTGACTTTAACGAAGGCCAGATAAGTTTGCTGAAGCACCTCTCAGCGATTGAGAAGCCGTTCGTGTTTGTGCTTTATGGAAGCCCGTACGTGTTAGAGTTTGTGCCCCAGTTGCCAACATACGTGCTGACCTACGAGTATTATCCGGCTGCTGAACAGGCCGCGCTCAAGGCGGTGCTCGGCGAGATCGAGTTCAAGGGCAAGTTGCCGGTCGAGCTTCCGGGCTTCTACAAAATCGGCGATTCGGTGACGCGAGCGCGCTCGGCTTCAAGCACTCGATAGTTCGACGGCGTCAACTGGACGCAACTAAGGCTGTGTCCTGGTTTCTCAGCGTGGTGTCCGCGTCTCAGCGTATCCGCGGTTTGTGAGCGAAAAGCTGCTCGCCGCATTGACGCTGAGATCACGCTGAGAATTGAAATCAGGACACCACCGAACAATGATAGATCTGGAAAGCGACTCGCTGATTTGTTCCGGTTCGCGATGGCGGTCCCAGGAACTCGGCGTTAGACTGCTCGTGATGGTCTGATCAACAGAGGTTGTATGTTCGCATTAGTCCTCCTCATATTTGCGACTCTTGCAGGCGGCGTGCAGGATCCAGCTGCCATCGCAAAGGTGCCTCTCAACGAAGAATTCAGGCTGAAGGTTGGCCATTCGGTGGTGATCAAGGGCCACAAGCTCAGCCTAAGATTCAACGCGGTACAGGATGAATCACGTTGCCCCACTGGCGTTCAGTGCGTCTGGGCGGGAAACGCTGCTGTCGTGGTCGAAGTGTCGAAGGACAAAAACAAGCGAGTGCGGGCAACGCTGAACACCAACACTTCGATCAAGCCTAATGAATTGGAGTACAAAGACTACAAGATAAGGCTGGTTGGCTTGAATCCGTATCCGAATGCAGATCACCTTACTAATCCGAAGGAGTATGAAGCAATTTTTCTTGTGACGAAAGACTGATGGCAGTTGTCAGTTGCCAGTTGCCAGTTGCCAGTTGTCAGTTGTCAGTAGGGTACAGAGTCATCGCCGGTCGGTATCTAATCGCTATCATGTTTGGCAGTTGAAACCGCCTGCTGGCAACTGACAACCGGCAACTGACAACTGACAACTGACAACTGACAACTGACAACTGGCAACTGACTACTGGCAACTGACAACCGGCAACTGACAACTGACAACTGACAACTGGCAACTGACTACTGGCAACTGACTACTGGCAACTGGCAACTGATAACTGGCAACTGACTACTGGCAACTGACTACTGGCAACTGACTACTGGCAACTGACTACTGACAACTGACAACTGACAACTATCTTTCAAATGGCGACTTACGAAGAGACAGACGAAGCTAGAGTCTTCACCTTGAACGAAGCGCGTGGTCTAATTCCGCGTTTAAGAAAGCTCCTCGCGAGAGTAGTGGCCGAGCGCGAGGTGTTGCTTGATATGCGAATCGAGATCGACCGAGCTAGAGAGAAGGCCGAGTTTGGTGGCGGAAGCCCGAGCGGGCCTGCTTATCTCAAGCACATGATCGCGTTCAGCGAGGCCGTTCAGCAGATCGAGCTTCTGGGCGTTCACCTGAAAGACTTTCGAAGCGGGTTGGTAGATTTTCCTTACGAACGGGACGGTCGTATCGTCTATCTATGCTGGCGGCTCGACGAAGACGAGATCCGCTGGTGGCACGAAACCGATGCCGGATTTGCGGGACGACAGCCGCTGACCGACGACTTCGACTGACGTAAGCAGCGTCGAGACAGAAGTGTCTGCTCGTAATTGCAGTTAAGCTAGGATCAGGAAGTGACTGCAAACCCAAGTCATCGGGCCAGGAAGGAGAGGGCTTCGCAAAGCTTCAGATTGTTCGTCTTGGCTCTTCTCTTGGCTCGCGGTCGTCACGGTACCTGCGGTCCTCGAGTTCTCCGTGATCGTCACCCCGCATACCCGACTTGAAGTTGCGGATGCCTTCACCAAGTCCCTTTGCGAGTTCCGGTATGCGGCGAGCACCAAACAGCACTACGATGATCAACAGGATTATTAAGATCTCGGGCATTCCAAGTCCCATCATCTCGGCTTACTCCTTAAACCAGCTTTAGGCTGACCTGATTGTAGACTTCGCCCCATCGAGTGTCAAACATAAAGCCTTTGGACCATTTCTTGCATTTGACAATCTTAGCCGCTATGATGATGTCCGCTCAGCGGCCCCATTCTTGAATCAATTTTCCAGAAGCAGGGTTCGAGAGAGTTCGCCAGGCGCTGCGCCGACACCCGAGTTTTCGAATAATCGACGTACACTGGAGAGTCAAGGCAACCTCGTATGACAAGCGAGTGCGATAAGTGCAAGTCACCAGTAGCGCGTGAGGGTCAACGCTTTTGTTACCGCTGTGGGCACGAGCTTTCGGACAGCGAACCATTGCAGTCACTGCCCGCCGATCCGGCCCCGTCATCCAACGGCCCGAGTACGCCTTCGTCAGCCAATGCGCCGGATCCCCCGTCGACGATCGACAATGCGACGACTCCTCAACAGGACGGCGCTACCGAGGTGATCAAAGCTGAAACGATCGAAGTGATCGTCAACACCGCCGCTAACGATGCGGCGCAGGCCGCAGATGCAAAACTGAGGATACTGCTACCTACTGGTGACCTGTTCGACCGGGATTTGTTTCATTCAGATGTTCAACTCGGCAAAGGTCCGCGCAACGATATCGTGATAGCAGATCCCGCCGTGTCCTCCGCTCACGCCATCATAGGGTACGAGAACGGCAACTACTCAATTCGAGATCTTGGAAGCCGCAACGGCACATACGTCGATGGCGAGCGCATAACAGAGCCGCACGTACTGCAGCACGGCGACGTAATCGGCATTGGGCTCTCGAAGCTCACGTTCAGGTCGAGCGCGTATGACCGAACCGCGGACTTTCTCGAGACGACCCTTGTTACCGACCAGGTGCCGCCGCCGCTGACTGAACAGTCGCTTGCTAAGGCAGTTGTCGCGTCTGGATTGGCCAAGCAGCCTGACATAGATCAACTTAGCGGACCAGAGGCAAAGGGCCGCAGGCTCTACCGCGCGCTTAGCGAAGGAGGGCTGGTCACCGAGTCCGCCTTGCGCGACCTGATGAGCCGCACGTTTCACATCCCGACGCTCGATCTCGAGACGTCTCATGTGGACGGAGCGGTCGCTGCGCGGCTTAGCGCTGAGCTTGCTCGAAAGCATCAAGTGCTTGCGGTCGGCGAAGAAGGCGGCAGCGTGATTCTTGCGGTGGCCGATCCCACGGACACCGAGGCCATCGAGGCAGCCAACGGCGAGCTTGGCGGCAAGGTGTCTACGCGGCTTGCAACCGCATCGCAGATCTCAACCCGAATCGAACAGCAGTACGCGCCGAAGCTGATAGGCGTGCTGCCATCGGGTGAAAAACTCGAGTACCCGATCACTCAGCATGAGACCAACATCGGGAAGGCTGCGCACAACCACATCGTGCTGACCGATCCGACTGTAAGCAACGCTCATGCGATCCTGATAATGCGTGGGGGCGGCTACAGCATCGCGGATCTCGGAAGCCGCAACGGAACATTCGTCAACAGCGAGAAGCTCGGTCCACATGCTCATGTGCTTCGGCACGGCGACACCATTCAGCTTGGTCAGACGGTACTCACGTTCAGGAACACCACTGAGACTGAGGCAAATGTCACCGCCGTGCTGTCGCCCGAGGTCCTTGATGAAATCAAGAAGCGCGCCGCCGCTGCGACCGGCGAGGGCCCAACGTCAGACGGAGTATCCGGACAGCCTTTGGCGGCAGCCGCAGCCGGCGGCGCCCCGGCCGTAAACGGCAAATCTGAGACCGATGCCGAGAAAAAGAAGAAGAAGAAGAAAGGCAAGGAAGGCAAGGACGAGCGCCTTCGAGCGGCGTACATCAGCGGAGTCAGCCGGATACTGGCTCAAGTTATCGCTGTTCTGATGTCGGTCGGGCTGGCGTTGTATTTGACCCGAAAGGGCTCAGAGGACAAGCCCGTCCTTGAAACTAACAGCAAGGGCAAGGCCAAGCTCAAGATTGCTTCGCCCGGGATCGGCACCGCATTCGACGGCGCCGTCTACGAGGCTTCAGGCGTTGTTCAAGTTCCCGG
>DATMCM010000683.1:0-10359 GCA_035558335.1 Blastocatellia bacterium
GCAAGATCGGTTCATAGGGTTGCTGGCAGGCTGGATTCGAGGCGTCGTATTGGAGCAACGTAAACTGGAGCGGACGCGCGAGATTGAACGCCCGCGATTGTTCGACCCACCAGTTCAGTCCTTCCAGGACTTGAGAAAAAGCGGCGGTCTGATCGGCCTGACTCCAGGTATAAACGTTGGGATCAATTCCGCCGGTGCTCTCAATCAAGAAGACCGCAACCGCAACGGTTCCATCCATCACATCGCTGTTGGCAAAGAACTGCGGTGTGACCGTCGACTGAATTCCGCTTACTGATTCCTCAGCCCCCATCAAACGCAGGTTGCGTATGAAGTCATCCTTGTTAATGGAAGGATGAGGCTGAGCACAGTCTGGCAAGCCCGGCCGCGAGCTCCCGGGACCCGCCGGCCGCTTTGAATCTTTGCGCGCCTGGCGCGCGCGGCGACCGGAAACGATGTCGTTAAACAAACCGATCGCGACTTGGGTCTCACGGTCTGTGAAGCCTGCTGAGCGTGGATCGATGACGGAGCGGTGGATCGACTTGATTCCGCGTTTGCCGAGAATCCTGGCGCCAACTTCGGGCGAAACCCAACCCAGTATCGCGTGCGGCGGAACTACGACTGCAACCGCGCCCCCCTGAGCGACTATGAAGTCGCGTGCCTCAGCAAGATCGGCCTTCGAGTTTGTATCGACAAGGATGAGCGTGTAGGTCGCGCCTTCCGTCGCGCGGCCGGCGAATGCAGATCCTGGAGCGTTGGAGCTTGTGAGGAGCAGCAGCGCGATGGAAGTCAGGAAGCACCCTCGAACCATAACCAGGGGGACCTCTTTTTTTTGCTTTCGATGCCCACGGCCTCGACTGATGCGTTGCGGGCCGTGAGAGGGAGACTGAACTAGTTTGATGCGACTGTTGCTGATCCCCCGAAGGGCTTGGGGGAGAAAGCCGCAGGGTTCAGAAAATGTCAGCGAGGCATTTGCCTCGTGGCCTCCTGCTGATATGAGTATTTACTACAAAACACCATAGCCTTACAAAAACAGCTTCAAATGGACAAAAAGGTTGATTAGGTTGGCGATTCCCGGCTTGCATTTGCGCCAGGTTGGCTAGAGATCGACGGCCCCGACTTAACTCCTTTTGATCCGCAAGGTCGCGAGTATACCTCAGGGGTCTGAGCGTCGCAAGCACAAAAGATTTGCGATTCTGTTATGGTGCAGACGATTGTTTTCGGTGGCCGTGGCGGAACTTGCCGTTCTGCCTTTCTCGGGCCTCTATTGAGCCCGGAGACCGCTTGTGATACAAGACTGCCGACGGCAAAGCTGCCGGTTGACTTGAAAGCACTCGGTTCCCATACGTTTCCATATTGTGAACAGGACGGGTGAAGTTGAGCCCGCGGCCGACTGATAAAACATGCGCAACGCCGATAAGCTGACGGGACCGAGCGAGATGACTAGTATGGCTAAGAAGGGGACGGATGCGCTTGCCAGGTACGTCGCTCGAGTATTGAAGGAGAAGCATCTAACCCTTCGGGATGTCCAGGTGATGTCTGGCTGGAAGATCACGGACGCCTATATCGGCAGTATTGTTAACGGCCGCGCAAAGAATCCCAGCGTCGAAAAGCTTCAAGCATTGGCGCGCGGATTGGGTGTTGATGAGAACGAGATCTTCCGCGTTGCGCGAGGCATAGCCGCCGAGGCTGCCATCGGCAATGGCGAGTGCGATCCGTGGCACTCGCTGATGATTCTGCGCCTGATGGAACAAGTGGTATCCCAACCCGGCGTCAAAGAGATCCTGGCAGAGATCGTTGAGTTGCCGGAAGAGGATCGCGCTGTTGTGCTAAAGACAGCCAGGAGCTTTCGCAAGTCGCCTCGAAAATCCCATCGCCACCGACAACCTGGCTAAGACTATTTCAATTCGTGTCATTGCTCATCCAGCTTGCGTGGCAATCGCGGTCTCCCGCTTTTCAGCATCTTTAATAACTCAAAGAAAAAGCCTCTCCGGCCTACGCTGTTCTCGCCGCGAACGGAAAAAAGGTCGCCGGCTTAGCACGGCTCAAATCCCGGATCGCAGTTTTCGAGTAGAACCACCGGTGAGTCCCAAGTATAGTAGTGCCCGTGAATATGGCAGAGAGCGCAAAGACGAAACCCCAGTGGGCGATGGTGATCGATCTGGACCGGTGCACCGGATGCGAGGCGTGTGTGGTCGCTTGCCGGGTGGAGAACAATATCCCCACCGTCGGACCTGAAGAAGCTGCGCGCGGGCGCTCGATTAATTGGATCCGCGTTGAACGCTACTTCGAAGGCGAATACCCCAATGTGAAAGCCAGATTCATGCCGGTGCTCTGTCAGCACTGCGAAGAAGCTCCTTGCGAGCCGGTGTGCCCGGTCTATGCGACTTATCACACCGACGAAGGCTTGAACGCTCAGGTCTACAATCGTTGTGTAGGCACTCGCTATTGCGCGAACAACTGCCCGTACACCGTTCGTTTCTTCAACTTCTTCGATCCGGTCTGGGACAAACCGCTGGATAAGGCTCTGAATCCAGAAGTCTCGGTGCGCACTCGCGGCGTGATGGAGAAATGCACCTTCTGCATTCAACGAATCCGCAAGGGTGAAGAGAAGGCAAGGGACGAAGGCCGCGAGGTGCGCGATGGGGATGTCACTCCGGCTTGCGTTCAGACCTGCCAGACGAAGGCAATGTATTTCGGCAACATCGCCGACCCGCAGAGTGAAGTCTCGAGGCTCTCCAAGAGTAATCGAGCGACGCGGTTACTTGAGGACTTGGGAACCAAACCGAGAGTCATTTATCTGAATAAGGCCGATTAGCCTTCGTTCTTGTTTTGGGGATGGGCACTCGAAACGCAAAAATCGTTGTACCGCATCCGAACTCATGACGAATGACATCAGCAAGAGCGAATCCATATCCCGAGACCTGCTTCGGCCAGTAATCAACCGGCCCGGAGCGGGCTGGTACATCACCGTCGCGCTAAGCGGGGCGGTGTTTCTTGCGGCGATTGGAGCTTTCGGCTATCAGCTCTCGCGCGGCATCGGAGTTTGGGGAATCAACCGGCCGGTGATGTGGGCCTTCGACATTACCAGCTTTGTATTCTGGATCGGCATTTCGCATGCAGGCACTTTGATCTCGGCGATACTGCGGGTCACCGGAGCCGAGTGGAGACGACCGGTCACTCGCTGCGCCGAAGCGATAACCGTGTTCGCGCTGATGATCGGCGCGATGTTCCCGATCATTCATCTGGGACGGCCAGGGTTGTTCTACTGGCTGGTTCCGTATCCGAACGAGCGCGGGCTCTGGCCGAACTTTCGCTCGCCGCTCGCGTGGGACTTCTTTGCGATTAACACTTACTTGCTGGGTTCATTGATCTATTTATACTTGCCGTTGATTCCCGACCTCGCGTTGGTTCGCGACCGGTCGGAAGGTCTGCCCAAGCGAGTCTACGGCGCGCTCAGCCTTGGATGGCGAGGCACCCAGCTTCAATGGAACAGACTCGAGAAAGCGGTGCAGGTGATGGCGGTGGTCATTATTCCAGTGGCCGTCTCGGTACACACGATCGTTTCGTGGGACTTCGCGATGACCATTCGACCGATGTGGCACTCGACGATCTTCGGCCCGTACTTCGTGGCCGGCGCGATCTTTTCTGGAATAGCCGCGCTGATTCTCGCGATGGGAATCATCCGTCGGGTGTTTCATCTCGAGGAGTATCTGCGCCCGGTGCACTTCAACAACCTCGGACTGTTGTTGCTGACGATGAGCCTGATCTGGTTCTACTTCACTTTCGCGGAGTACTTGACCGTTTGGTACGGGAACGAGCCCGGTGAGATGGCGGTGTTCAACTCTAAGCTCAGCGGCGCCTACTCACCTCTGTTTTGGACGATGGTCGTGTGTTGCTTCGTGATCCCGACGCCGCTGCTTGCCTTCAAGCGATTGAGGACGGTATCGGGAACGGTGATCGCGTCGGCGCTGGTGGTTGCGGGAATGTGGATCGAGCGATTCTTGATCGTAGTGCCGACGCTAGCCCGTCCGGAACTGAGCTTCAACTGGGGCTCGTACCGTCCGACCTGGGTCGAAGTAACGCTGGCGTTGGGCACCGTGGGGTATTTCGTTTTGCTTTACGCTTTGTTCACCAAGCTGTTTCCTATCATCGCAGTGTGGGAATACAAAGAAGGATTGGCGCCAGTCGAGCAAGGTGAAGCCTCAGGTGCGAGTTCGCCGGCTATTGAATTCGAAAGCGCGTGAAGACTCATGGATGAATCGAAGCTGGCAGTGTATGACACTCGCGATGAGGCTCTTGCCGCATTGACGGAGCTTAAGCGCGAGGGCGTGTCGCGCTCGTCGATCACGGTGATGTCGTCGGAGCCGCTGCACCTTGAAGCGGACGAGGAGCCAAAGACTCGAATCGCGGGTTTTGCGATCGCGGGCGGCATAATCGGAGCGGCTTTGGCGATGCTGCTTACGGTTTGGACATCACGCCGAGTTGATCTAGTGACCGGAGGCATGCCAATAGTCTCGCCGTGGGCGTTTGGGATAATCGTCTTTGAGCTGACCGCGCTGGGCGCGATACTCGCGACTGTGGGGCGGATGCTCTACGAGTCGCGCTTGCTGCGTCCCAGAGCTCCAAGCGAATACGATGAGGCTATCGCTAGCGGCAAGATAGTCCTGGCGATAGCTAAAACAGAAGAAAGCTGAGAACGTTTTCGCTTAACGTTCGGTTGACCTCAAGCTGACGCGCCTTCTCTAATCAGCGCGCGGCTGATCACCATTCGCTGAATCTGATTCGTTCCTTCATAGATCTGCGTGATCTTTGCGTCCCGCATGTATTTCTCAATGGGATAATCCCGACAGAAGCCGTATCCGCCGAACAACTGCACCGCGTCCGTAGCCACCTTCATCGCGGTGTCGGTTGCGAATACCTTGGACATCGCTGATATCTTCGAGATGTCCTTGACGCCCGCGTCAACTGCGCGAGCCGCGGTGTACACCAGATGACGAGCTGCTTCGACCTGGGTAGCCATATCTGCAAGCATGAACTGAATCCCCTGAAATGAAGCGATCGATTGGCCGAACTGCTGCCGGTTCTTGGTGTATTCGAGCGCCAGGTCGAGCGCCCCTTGCGCAATTCCGACGCCCTGCGCCGCAACAAACGGCCGCGCCACGTCCAGGGTCATCATCGCGTGCTTGAAGCCCCTGCCCTCCGCGCCGCCGAGCAGTTGATCGGCTGCTATGCGGCAGTCCTTGAAATGCGTTTCGTTGACCGGCACACAGCGGATGCCCATCAGGTCTTCGCGTTTTCCGATCTCGAAACCCTTCCAACCGCGCTCGACGATAAAGCCCGTTACGCCTCGCGTGCCCCGGTCCGGATTCACAGTTGCGAACACCGTAAAGATGTTTGCCGCGGCGCCGTTGGTCGTCCACTTCTTGTCACCGTTGATGACATAGTGATCGCCGTCCTTCAGAGCCACCGCTTTCATGCCCCCGGCGTCTGAGCCCGCATCCTTCTCGGAAAGCGCGAAGGCTATCAGGTTTTTGCCGGCCGCAATGTCCGGCAGGTATTTCTTCTTCTGTTCTTCGGTTCCGCCGAGGATTATTGGAAACGAACCGAGCGCGTTTACGACGTAAGTGCAGCCGATGCCGCCGCACGCGCGTGAGATCTCTTCGCAAACAATGCACAGGTTCAACAAGCCCGAATTCTTGCCGCCGTACTCCTTCGGAATCCACATCCCCATCAAGCCGGCTTCCTTGAGCGCGTTGATAACACTCCACGGGTACTCGCCCGTGCGGTCAAGCTCGGCAGCGATCGGCTTGACGTATTGCTGCGCGATGCTTCGAGCCAGATCACGATAGTACAGATTGTCTTTTGTCAGTAGTTCGTCCAAGGATGAGTCCTCCAGTCGTGTCACAGAATCAATGCGCGGCAATGCCAATCGGTGTTTGACGGTCGCATCGCGAGTGCGGATTGTATCGGTCGGGAGTTTGAAGCGTCAAACGCGAGGGGTTAACGGGAGCCGGCCATCAATAGCACGCGATCTCCGGATATCGCCGCGAGCTCTTCTTCCGCGTGTGAGCGCAACTCGGCCGGACTCATTCGGACGATTTCCTCGAGCGGGAAAGCTGCTTTCAAGCGACTGGCAACTTCGTAGCCCAACAAGTAGCCGCCCCGCGACGGGATCTGTCCGTCGGAGCTTTGAGTGAACCAACGAGCGTACTCATCGGGTGGCGCCGATGACCTGATCAAATCCAGGTAGCGAGCCGCATTTGTGCGCAGCTCCTGCTCTTGCGCCACAAACTCGTCGTCGCTGAAATGCAGATACGCCGCGGGCGACTGACCGAGATAGGCATCTTCCGCGCCGACCACTGCCAGGCCCTCGATGAGAAGCGGAACTGAGGCCGAGCGAAAATCTTCGGGGGAAGCGCCGGCTTGCTGAAACAGGAACCCGAAGTGATAGAGATGAAAGAACTCGTGGCTGATCGCTACCCGAACCTGGTCGGGCGTGTAGCTCGCAAGCACTTCGGCGCCAAGACACAGCGTGTCGGGAATCCCCTGCTCGTTTTGAACCGGCCGCACCGCACCATCGAACTTGAAGAAGCTCAATCCGATGTACACGTCTTGCCGATGCTGATACTCGCGGAAGCGGAAATCCTTGAAGTGCACAAACGCCACGATCAGGGTATTAGTGATCGTTCGGTTAAACTCGCGGATTGCTTCAACGCGTTCGGGGACGCGGATCAGGAACTCATCGAGCATATCGCGTCGTTGCTCGGGATCGGCGCCGCGATAGACAGCGCGGTCGAAATACTCGCGGTGCTTTGATTCAACGGTTCGAATCCAAATGAGACGTTGGATGCGCAGCGGCTTGTGCTTCGCCTTGTCCCAAAACTCCAGAAAGTCATCGACGATGTTGATAACCTTGTGATTGCCAAGTAACCTCTCGAGAACGGAGCGCTCGAGCGCAGGCCGGTCGGATGAGTAGTCGGCGGCGCGAGCAGACTGAGCCAGGCATAAAACCAGAGCGAATACCGCGGTGAGTGCTTTCGGTTTCCTGCCCATCATTTGGCGGCTCCTCTGTTGGTCGTGACCCGCGCAGGCAAATGAATTGACGCCCCCTGCCAATGAACGTAAACGCGCGATGAGGTTGCGGCTGCAATAGCATAAGCCAAGTCGAGCAAAACACAAAGATCTTTCGGCGCGGGCGCGCGTCCACGTTTTCGCGCTAGTAATCAACTTGCGGCTTTCCTTCCGCCCACTTTGCAGCGTCGCCAATTAGCGGCATTCGCGCGGTTCCCGTAGGCAAATAGGCTAGCCGTTTTACAGCTGGTTCACCGCAAGACCATTCGGGTGGAGCCCGTTTCAACGGGCTTCCTAATTCGGGCTTTCGCATGGCGCGTTCAAGGGCTACAGCCGTCCACTTGGGATCAACTTAATCCGCCCTCGAAACAAGCCCGCTGAAACGGGCTGAGGAGCATTCAGCCGCCTCTTCACCAGCCGTAAACGGCTGGCCTATTTGCCTGACGGAAAGCCCGATGAATCGGGCTCGAGGCTTCCGCGAAATCCTGGCTTGCTTCCCGCACGTCACCGTCGGGTTTCATTCCCTCGGGCTTGAGACTATAATTACCTCGCTTTTAAGGGCTTGCGGGTCCGGGTAAGCCGAAACAGGGTAGGCAGGTTCACCCAAAGGCGCAAAAACGACGCAAGATTCTTCCAACCCCTGGAAGCACCATGAAACGAGTAGCATTCGATTGACCGGAGGAAACATGAGAAGCGTTTTGACTGCGGTTCTGATGCCGGGCTTGTTGATGTGGATGCCGCATCCTCGCACTTCGCACACTCAGCGCTCGGCTGCAACGCTTGCCGAACGATTGGGATTCAAGGCGGCAGACAAGATCCTCATAATCAACGTAGACGACGTAGCTGGCAGCCATGCCGCCAACGCAGCCGCTATCGATACGCTCGAGAACGGACTTGCGACCTCCGCGACCATCATGGTCCCCTGTCCTTGGTTCCCCGAAATCGCCGCTTACGCCAGGGAGCATCCCGAACGCGACTTCGGCTTGCACCTGACTCACACCAGCGAGTGGAAGACTTACAAGTGGGGACCGGTTGCAAGCAAGAGCGAAGTCCCGGGGCTTGTGGACCCGCAGGGCTATCTGTGGCCGGACATCAACAGCGTGTACAGTCACGCGACTCCGGAGCAGGCTTACATCGAAGCGCGCGCCCAGATCAAGAAGGCGCTGGACGCGGGCGTTGACGTAACTCATCTTGACTCGCATATGGGCGCGCTTCAATACAACGACGCGTACTTTCAGGTCTATCGGCGGCTCGCAGTTGAGTTCGCCGTGCCGCTGAGGATGGCATCGCAAGAAACGCTGGCAGCGAACGGCGGCGCTCGACAGCGCCCGCAATTGGATTCGGATAGCATTGTTTATCCCGACTACTTGATTCACGGGAGTCCAAACAAGGGCGAGTCAGTGACCGACTACTGGAAGCGTGTCCTGAACGCGCTGAAGCCGGGCGTGACCGAGCTCTTCATTCATGCTTCGAAAGCCGGCGAGGAGATCCAACACGTAACCAACTCCTGGAAAGATCGGGCAACCGAGTACGAGTTGTTCACTCGCGATCCCGAGATCCGTCGCATATTGGAATCCCAGGGCGTCAAGCGAATCGGCTATCGAGCGCTTCGAGACCTGCAACGGAAAGCAAGTCCGCAAACTCGAACAACCCGCCCCGCCGAAGGTTCGCGTTTGGAAGATCATATGTAAACCGGTTCCAGGTTCAGAGCGTTGGATTCCGCCAGTCGATCGCAACCCGCAGAAGTTCGTCAACGATCCGGACTGCGAAGAGCTCGGATTTAGAATGAGCCTCAACGCCAGTCCCTCCCCGCGGGCAAACTTGAACGTTTTGAAGTAGAGTTCTCGAATGACGACGCGTGCGCTTCATCGCGTTCTAGGCCTGGTGATGATGTTGCCGCTGACAGGCTGGGCGGTCACCGGAGCAGTCTTCTACTTGAAGCCCGGCTACACAGACGCCTATTCGCTGCTGGCGGTAAAGACCTACCCGCTGGAGTCGAGCATCACCTTGCAGACCGATCCGTCCTGGCTCGAGGTCCGCTTGATGAAGACGAACCTCGGCGAGCATGTCCTGGCGCGCACGTCCGAGGGTTGGCTTAATCTCGAGCCGCGTACTCTGCAGCCCCGGCCCGAGCCTTCAACAGAGGACGTCCGAACGCTGGTCACTGATGCGTTCTCGGTGAATCCGACTCGCTATGGCCGAATCGCCGGCATCGAAGGCGCTAACATCACAACGGACACCGGCGTCCGCGTGGAGTTTGATTGGAACCGGCTGGCGCTTACCCAGCGAGGAAAGGACACTGATCGCATAGACGCGCTGTACAAGATTCACTACTTGCAATGGACGGGCATCAAGAACGTGGATAACGTGCTTGGAGTGCTGGGTATTTTTTTAGTGCTGGCCTTGAGCGCGCTCGGCGCGCGGCTGTTTTTCACAAGAGGGTGAAGATGACTGGGGAAAAGGAATCTCGATACGGCTCATGGAAGTCACCGATCACTTCCGACTTGATCGTCGCGGGGACGATAAGCGTCGCTTATGGCGCTGTTGACGACGAAGATGTTTACTGGGTCGAGAGCCGTCCTTCGGAGAAGGGCCGGAGCGTCATCGTGCGTCGAACACCGGACGGGCAGGTTTCAGACGTGACCCCACGCGATTTCAACGCGCGAACTACGGTACACGAATACGGCGGGGGCGCTTACGTTGTCGACCGCGGCATGATTTATTTTTCGAACTTCACGGACCAGCGAATCTATCGTCAGAGAATTGGTTCTCAGCCTGAGCCGGTCACTCTCAGCGAGAAGATGTACTATGCGGACGGCTTGGTCGATCGAAAGCGCAATCGAATGATCGTGGTCCGTGAAGACCATTCTGCGCCGGGCCGCGACGCTATCAATACGATCGTAAGCGTCAGTCTCGATGGAGAGAAAGACGGCAGAGTACTCGTGTCCGGGAACGACTTCTATTCATCGCCCCGCCTGAGTCCGGAAGGGGATCGTCTGGCGTGGCTGACCTGGAATCATCCGAACATGCCGTGGGATGGATGCGAACTGTGGCTCGCCGCGGTCAACGAGGACGGCTCGTTGAGCAAGGCCGAGAGAGTTGCAGGCGCTCTGCGCGAGTCGATCTTTCAACCGGAGTGGTCTCCCGCCGGAGTGCTTCATTTTGTTTCCGATCGAACCGGCTGGTGGAATCTCTACCGATGGCGTGACGGCCGACCCGAAGCGCTTTGCGAGATGCAAGCGGAGTTTGGCGCTCCGCAGTGGGTCTTCAGGATGTCCACTTACGGGT
>DATMCM010000684.1:0-14970 GCA_035558335.1 Blastocatellia bacterium
AACCGACGAGGCATTCTGGCCCGGGGAGCCCGCGGCGAAGGCGGCGGGTGTCCCCTACGAACAAATCATTGAGGGCCGCAAAGGTGAAAAGAGTCGCGACCTTGTCGTCTATGACCTGGAGCAGCGCCGCCTGATCGATGCTGAGGTCACTCGCCGGGCTATTGATTTCATGAAGCGCAGCGTGACCGCCGGCAAACCGTTTGACGCCTACGTTCCGTTTACGCTGGTGCATTTCCCGACCCTGCCGAACCCGAAGTTCGCGGGTAAGACAGGATACGGAGACTTCCCAGACGCTCTCTCGGAAATGGACTCCCACGTGGGCGAAATTCTTGACGCGATCGATGCGCTGAGCATTCGCGAGAACACCATCGTCGTGTTCACGAGCGACAACGGCCCTGAAGCGACGTGGCCGTGGCAAGGATCGTCCGGCCCTTGGCGTGGCTACTACTTCACACACATGGAAGGTTCGTTGCGGACGCCGTTCATCATCCGCTGGCCGGGTCGGATTCCCGCCGGCCGCGTGAGTAACGAGATCGTGCACGAGGTTGACACGTTTACTACTTTCGCCAAACTTGCGGGCGCCCAGGTTCCGGCGGATCGCCCGATCGACGGAGTGGACCAGACAGATTTCTTCCTAGGCGAGTCCGACAAGTCAAACCGCGACGGATTCCCGGTGTTCGTTGCTGATCGTCTCGAGGCCGTCAAGTGGCGGAACTGGAAAATCGTCTTCTACGAGGAGCAGCAAGACTGGTGGACCGTACCGGCCAAGCTCGGCAGCCCCAAGGGGTTCGATCTCATAACCGATCCGAAAGAGGAATACCCGGCGACTGCTCTTCGGAACAGTTGGACCGCCGGCCCGTTGATAAAGATCGTCGTAGATTTCGAAAAAAGCCTGAAGAAATATCCGCCGATACAACCGGGCACGCCTGATCCATACTCGCCGCCGAGGTAACTTAAAAGGACAGAAGCAACCTTTTGACCAGGGAGAAAGTTGAGGAGGCATGAAATGAATATCAAAGCCAAAGCGAGTGTAGCAGCGACTGCTCTTTTGATGGTTCTATTCGTGATCGATTCAAATGTTCGCGGCCAGGAACCCACTTCGTCACCCTCGCAGTCGGTAAGCAAACCGGCTACTGATAAGGCAAAAAGCGAAGAGCCGAACGATGTAGCCGCAACGACCAATGCGGCGAAGACGGAGGCTGGCAAACCTGCTCAAACAGCCGAAGCGGTTTCCAAACCCGTTCAAGCACCGGCAGCAGCCGCGAAACCTGCGGCCGCGCCAGAACCGGACTTCTGGCATCGGGAAGAGATGACCGGCGACTGGGGCGGCACCAGGACAAAGTGGAAAGAAAAAGGCTTCGAAATGGAGATTTCGCTTACGCAGTTTTATCAGGGCGTGGCGTCCGGCGGGATCAGGACGAGCAGCGAATACAACGGGACGTTCCAGACTTTGTTCAAAGTCGATTTTGGAAAAATGTTTGGTTGGAAATTCTGGTCGGCCGAAATCAAAACCGAAACCCGTTTTGGCGGACCCTTGGTGGGTGGAACCGGATCGATCAACCCCGTTAACACCTCAGCCATAATCCCGGGCGCTGACGGAACCGTTTTCTCAGTCACCGCGGTGAACATCACGAAGCTCTTTCCTATCAACCTCCAGGAAGGGAAGCTGATTGCTCTGTCATTCGGGCGATATAACCTGGTGGATCTGCTCGACGAGGACTTCTTTGCGGGCGGCGGCACAGATCGGTTCTTCAATATCGCACAGATCGGCCCTTTGACGGTTTTGCGTCAGGTACCTCTGATCACAAACGCGGTGAACTTTGCTTACATCCGCGGAGGCGAACCGTTCATAACCCTTGGGCTTCTGGATCCCAACGATCACTCGGTTGACCCAGGCCTGGATGATTTGTATGCGGACGGTGTGACGTTCGCACCCGGAATCAACTTTCCGGTGAAGTACTTCGGTAAGTCCGCCAAGCATACTATTGGCGGCGCCATAACGACAAAAAAATACACACCGTTCGATGTTATCCGGCAAATCATCATACCCGGTCCCGCGATAAATCCGATCACGCCTCAGAGAGGTTCCTGGTCGATCAACTACACGTTTAGGCAATACCTTGTCGAAAGAGGAAAGGGAGACGGCTGGGGCTTCTTCTCGCAAGTATCATTTGCCGACAAGGATACCAGCCCGATCACGAATTTCTTCAACGTCGGTCTGGGCGGCAACGGGCTTTTCAAGAGCCGGCGCGGGGATGAGTTCGGACTCTCATACGCGTACACCGATCTGAGCGAAGTTCTAAAGGACAACATCGACCTCCTGCGGCTCGGGGAGCGCCTGCGGCCCGAGCACCAGGTCGAACTCTTCTACAACGTTCACATTACTCCGTGGCTCCAGCTGACGGGTGATCTGCAGGTTCTTCGCCCGAGCCGCCCAATAGCGGACACCGCGATCGTTCCGGGCGTGCGATTAAAGATGATTTTTTAGAGAACCGAATTGAGCGAGAGAATCACGTGAGGAAGATGGAGAAGGTTTAGGTCGGCACGTTGAAACGGATTCGGCCACAAAGACTCTAAGACACCAAGCCGCACCAAGTTTACGAACGCGGGATCTTAAACACTTCGTGCTCCCTCGGGTCCTGGTGTCTTGGTGGCAGAAGGTCGCAAAATGATCCCCCTGGCTTCGCTGACAATCGGCGGGATTGCTCTCGTGGCCTGACCTACCCGAATCTAATAGTAAGCGCCGAAAACATGCTAACCGCGGAGGCGCCTGAGACGCATCTATGAAGTCGGTGCCGGCGTCAAGGAAAAAGTGAACACACAAATAACGATCCGGCAGAGGTCCGGCTTTAAGAAAACAAAGTGTCCACTTCTTTACAGGCATCAGACTGCTCGTGTTCAGAGTTTTGTTTTAGCAGATCCTCGTCGGCTCGCGGCTCGAGAGCCGCGATCAATCATCTATTCAGGCCTCACAAGCCTATGAGGATTGATTCGCACTCTTCCAGTGGTTGCCGTGGTGGCCGAAACGGTCAACTCGACAACCTGCCAGAAGAGGCGGGCCGCTCAATCAGAGAACAGGTACTAGGTCCCATGCGTCTCCCGAGCAGACCGAGCTTCGACGCCACGACGAAGGAACTCTGCGTAGTCAATACCGTCTCGCAGCATGATGTAACTTCGAGTCAGCAGCTTTCTGCCGACTGCCACCAGAGCTTTTGGTCTTCCTCTCCTGGCGACAAGTCGGTGGTAGAACCGCTTCAACTCCTGATCGTTTCTGGCCGCAGTTTGAGCTGCCTCGACGAGCAGAAACCTGACCAGGCGCGAGCCAGCTTTGCTGATTCCGATGTAGCGCTTCTTTTCAGCAGAAGAACGTTCCATCGGTTCCATTCCAAAATAGGCCGCTACCTTGCGCTGATTGGCGAAGCGGGAGACCGGCTCCATGCTGTGAACCAGTCCCAGCGAGGTCAACAACCCAAGGCCCGGATGAGTCCTGAGCAATTGAACCTTCGAGTCGGTCTGTGCTTGCTGCTCCAGCCATTTCACAACCGATGCGATGCGTTCGTTCAGATTGTCGAGAAGCGAGAGCCACTCCTCACGCTGCCGACTCATGACTGGAGACATCTGAGCGGCGAGCAATCGCAGCCGGCCAGGGCGAGTCAACAGACGGGATCGCAACGAGAGCCCAGAGCCAATGGCCAAGGCCTGAAGATTGTTGACGATCATCGTCCGCATCTTAACCATTCGATGGCGGTAGCGCAGCATGCGCAGAATCTCGATGCTTTGGGCACTCGGGCGGTGGATCACAGGGAATTCTCCCTTCACCAGCAGATCCAGGATAAGTTCGGCATCCCGGCGGTCGTTTTTTTGTCGCCGTTTTGCGAACCGTCTGATTTCTGCCGCGTGTCCCAGCCACACCTTGTGTCCCAGCTCTTCGAGCATTTGTTCAAACCAAGGGCTGTAGCCACTTGCTTCCAGTCCTACGACTACCTCACCGGAAAACTGACTGTAAAAACCACGTACGTCATCTTGGCGGTGATTGAGTTCGCGCAAATGGATTTCCCCATCGGCGCTGCCACAGTAAGCAACGGTTTGTACTCTCGCATGAAAGTCTACTCCGCAATATACTGTCGTAGTCATGGGCGCCTCCTTACTGCAGTTCTGATACCCTCTAGCCGCGATCTTACACCCGCGGCGGGGAGGCGCCGACTTCATACCATCAGAGACTACGCCGAGAATTGAAATTAGGACCTCATTGTGTCCAATCCCCGCAGTCGAAAATGAGATGCGTATCCGCCTCGCCAAGCGGTAGACTAGCCGCTCAGTTAGCCAACTCATGTTCAATAGAATCTCAACTCAACTCGTTACCCGGTGCGTCGGTTTCTTTCTAGCCGTAGTCTTCACGTGTGCGATCAGCGGCCAGACGCGGTCTAAACCAACCGCGCCACCCGAGGGGAGCAAAGCTGGGTCTGCGCAGCCGGCGCCGGAGCCTCCACCTGTATCCTCGCCGGATGCTTCGACAATCGGCGCGACTCAAGTAGCCGATGAAGCAATGAAGCTTAAGCAGCGACTGCGGGGGGTGCCCGATCGTCTGGCGACGGAACCGCTGCTCGCCGACTTGGAGCAACGGGTCAATGAGCTGCGAGAAACAACTTCGGAACAGGCACGAGAGGCTGAGGCAATCATACAAGCCGGGGCAACCCTCAATGAGCTGCAACAGCTAACGCTCGACTGGCAGTCCTTGAGTAAGCAGATTGCCGGCCTTGCTGAGATCGTGACCAGACAAGCCGCTGCCGTAGAAGCGGAGATTCGTTCACTTCGCGAAGAACAGACTCGTTGGGATCAGGCCCACGATCAGATCAAAGCCGAGGAGTCCTCACAAGAACTAGTCGACCTGACCGCAAATGCTCAAGACGAAATTCGCGCAGCGAAGAAGGTGGCCGACGATCAACGCGCTCGGATCATCGCGCTGCAACAGGCGATCGCGGCGCTGGGATCGATCGCTACCGGCGAGGTCGACAACGTCAGAAAGGCGATGGCGGAGTCACAACGGAGTCTATTCGAGCCGGACAGCCCGCCTCTTTGGAGGATTCAGTTTAGCTCGCAAAGGGACGAGGCGCTGCAGCGCTTGCTGAGTAGATCCTCTCCTCTCGGCATCACACGCCTAACCCACTTGGTTGGAGCTAAACGTCGCGCTCTTTTTGGAATCGTTATCCTCACTCTCGTCGCGCTGGCTGTGTTTGTCGCTTTGAATCGCCGGACGAAAACCGTAAGCGAGCCGACAATTACGCCTTCCGATCCGCGCGAAGTGTTCCGCCGGCCGGCGTCGCTGGCGCTGCTGGTGGGCCTGGTGGCCACGATGCCGCTGCTTGTCGAGGCGCCAACTAGCGCCAAGGGTATTCTGGATCTGCTCTTTGTTGTTCCTGTGTTCAGACTTCTGGTGCCACGCGTTGGGCCGCATTTTCGCCGATTGTTGTTTGTGCTTGTTCCCGCCATGCTGACGTGGGAAGTCATCGGATTGCTCCACCTGCCGATTTGGATCAAGCGCGATCTTCTGGCGGTTTTCCTCGCGGCGGTCATTGCTTTTCTTTTGTGGCTGGCGCGCGCTACACATCGAGAAGAGCATCCGCACTGGCAGCGCCCATCAATTGCCGTTATCGCGTTCTATGTGGTGCTCCCGCTGATTGTTATCTCATTCTTCGCGAACCTCTTTGGCTATTTTGGTCTCTCCGACTTGATTACCAACGGCACTCTGGTGAGCTCCTATCGTGCGGTGGCCGGATTCACGGTCTTTGTTATAGGAAAGTCCATGATCTCTTTTGTATTGCAAACAGAGACAGCGCGACGGCTGGTCTCTGTTCGCACTGGAGCCGGCCGGATCGAGCGGCGGTTGTCATTTGCGCTGGCGCTGATGGCGTTTCTTGCGTGGCTTCATACCTCGCTAAACCTATTCGCGGTCAGAGACGATATATATCGAGCTGGTATTGCTCTTCTCAACTATCAGATCACCATTGGCAACGCCAGCTTCGCCCCGGCAAACCTGGTAGTCTTTCTACTGACTCTGTTCTTTGGGTACCTGATCGCGGCAATCACACGGACGATCCTTGGCGACGAAATACTTCCGCGACTCAACCTTGCGCGCGGCCTTCCAAATGCGATCGCGACGATCACCCACTACGTGCTCCTGCTGATGGTTTTTCTGTTGGCCCTCGCGGCCTCCGGCGTAGAACTCTCCAGGTTTACGATTCTAACCGGCGCGTTTGGCGTCGGCGCAGGGTTTGGCCTTCAGAACGTGATCAGCAATTTCATCTCGGGTCTGATCCTGCTGTTCGAACGGCCGGTCCGGGTTGGTGATTCTCTGGAGATTGGCCAGCTCAACGGCGAGGTTACCAAGATAGGTTTCAGGTCCAGCACACTACACAGCGGGGACGGGGCGGATCTCATCATTCCGAATGCGATGCTGATATCCCAACAAGTGGTCAATTGGAGCTTGTCGGGAACGCGCCGGCGTGTGTTCTTCCGGGTTCGCGTGGCTTACGGCAATGATCCCCAATACGTTCGCGATCTGTTGCTGGCCACGGCTACGGGCCACCCGGATGTCCTCAAAGTTCCCAAGCCAACCGCCCTTTTTCTGGGATTCGGAGAAAGCGCGCTGGAGTTCGAAGTCCGCTTCTGGGCGCCTCGGTCCGACATTGTCCCAGAGCTGACCAGCGATGTAGCGCTGAGGATCGCCGCCGCACTGCGCGATGCCGGAATAAAGGTGCCGTTCCCGCAGCGTGACCTGCACCTCAAGAGCATCGACGAATCGGCAAGAGAAATGTTACCCACGTCCGGGAAGGATGAAGGTTAAACAGCCGCGGACGATAGACGCCTGACAGGGCAAGAACGGTTGAGGAAGAACAATGCCGGATCAGGTCTTCACGGTCCCGTTTTACTTCGACTATGGAGCGACGTTCGTGTGGAGCGTCAGCGGCGCGCTGATCGCGGCGCGTCGTGGCTACGACATCGCCGGCGTAAGCGCTCTGGCACTCGTATCGGCGACAGGAGGCGGACTCTTGCGCGACGGGCTCTTTCTCCAGAATGGACCACCCGCCCTGGTGCGAACGCCAGTCTATCTGCTCATAGTTTGGCTTCACGATCTTTCAGTTCTTTCGCTCGCTGCGGGAGACGCCCGCCGGGACGCAGTTGCTGCCGGTCAATGCCGCGCGCAACTTTGGGTTGGCGCTGGTTTCCCTGGGCGTTGTGATGCTCATACTGGGGATTTGGTATCACCTCAGATTCATGGGTGAGTTGCGAAAGGAGCGTCACGAGATGATCGAACAGAGGTTAGTGCACGGCGAGTTGTCATACCCTGTTTCGCTGACGCTGATCATCGCTGTGCTGCTAATGCTGATCGGGTTGGTAGCCATCTTCAGCATGGTGACACGGCTCGGGCCGTTCAATTGAGCGAGGAGTTTCGATCTGGACGGTGGGTAACGCGCCGGTTTGAATCCACGCTCAGGACGTACTATCTGAATGTCCTCGGGGACTAATGTTGTCTATAACGCCGCGCCCGATTCCAAGGAAGGCGATAATCTCCCGGTGTTGAGGTGCCGGTCAACTGAGCAGCGAGATGCTGACGATCGGGTTCGGGGTTTCCACGAAATTCCGAAGTTTCCGAATCGACTCGTAGCTAAAGCTTTGGCTTATCAGAGTCCTTCCGAGACCGAAGTGAGCCTAAAGAGAATAACCGCTGCGGAGTTTAGGATGAGCTCCCCCGGAAGCAAGTTCTGGCGTCTGTATTGCCCTTGCCTTTGGGTAAGTTCTCGCAGGCAACTGGGCGCGCTATGACCTCTTGACGAATGGAATGCAGGCGCGCTCAGTTGCTGCGAGTGGTCCATTCCGCAGCAAGGGTGAGCTGCGAGACACAAGAATGCAAGGGAATCGATACAAGAGATGTCAAGTCACCTGACCTCAGAGATAGCGGAGGACCGCGAGCTGTTCGACGGAGGGCCCTCCAACAGGCTACAAGGAGCGTTGCACCTTCGCAGTCCTGGCCGGCCTCACGTCGTACGCAGGGCTGTGGTTGTGGCGGTGCTAACCTGGGGAATGCTAGCCGTGCTGGCCGTTGCCGAAGAGTTGAGGCGACACGATGGCTCTGCCCGGTCTTTCTTCACGGACGTTGCAACCTACGCGCGATTCTTGATCGCCGGTCCGCTATTCATCTTTGCCGAACGCGATTGCATTCCGCGGCTGGGGAGCGTTGCTCGACACTTTGTTGAAGGCGGGTTTGTGACCGAGCTGGACAGCGACAGATTCGATGCGGCAGTCGCGTCCACGCATCGACTGCTCGATTCAAAACTGGCTGAGATCGTCGTCGTCATTCTGGCATATTCAATCGTAATAACCTTGTACGAGTTTACGGCGGCCGATAGCCTCTCGGTTTGGCTTCGGTCAAGTCTTAATTCTCAGGATTTGTCACCCGCAGGGTGGTGGCAAGCTCTGGTCAGCCTGCCAGTTGTCGGGGTCATTCTCTTGGGATGGCTGTGGCGCGTCTTCCTATGGTGGCGTTTGCTGTGGTTGATATCACTTTTAAAACTACGTTTGATACCCGGCCATCCTGATCGCTGCGGAGGGCTGAAGTTTGTTAGCAACTCGCTCCGCGGGTTTCGATTACTTGCCTTCGCGTTGGGATCGATCGCCGCCGGCGTCGCAGCCAACCGTGTCCTGCGAGGAGAAGCTCACCCGGTCGCGTTCAGATATGCCTCTGCTGCTCTTGTTATTATTGTCGTAGCCCTTTTCGTTGGTCCGTTGACGGTGTTCGTCAAACAACTACGCACGACGAAGAAGCGCGGGATCTTCGAGTACGGAGCCCTTGCCGGCTACCTTGGCTGGCAGTTTGAACAGAAGTGGCTCGATCCAAAGGGACGCATCGATCAGACCGCGCTCGAGGTCGGAGACTTCTCGGCGACGACTGACCTCTATCAGGTAGTCTCGAATGTCTATGGGATGAAAGATTTCCCATTCGGATTGTCAAACTTCTCAAATCTGATCGCCGCAACCTTGATTCCGTTTATCCCGGTCGCGCTTCTGGCCGTGCCGTTCGATGTCGTTCTAAAGGAACTTACGAAGTTCTTCCTATAACCTTCGGTTTTTGTGTGATCTGCGATTCAAAGGAGGGATGTGTGATGCAAATAGCAAATCGGACAAGTCGTCGAGTCATTGCCTTGAGTCAGCTGACGGTGTTGTTGGTCTTACTTCTGGTTCTGGCGCTTCCCGCGAGCGCGCAAAAAAAGGAGAAGGAGCGACTGCAGAAATGCGCGGAAGTGTTGGGGGAAATCATGAACATTCCCGAAGACGTGCCAAAGGACACTCTCGACAAGGCTGAGTGCGTGCTGGTGATACCGTCGGTGAGAAAGAGTTCGTTTCTTTTGGGAGGAAGCTACGGGCGCGGGGCAATGAGCTGCCGCGGGGGCAAGGGCTTTGACGGTCCGTGGAGCGCGCCTGCCATGTATCGGCTGGTCGGGCTAAGCGTCGGATTCCAGTTCGGCGGCGAGTCCACCGATTTCGTCGTGCTTGTAATGAACCAGAAGGGAGCTGAGGCGATCCTTAAGAGCAAGGTCAAGCTCGGCTCGGATGCGTCGATCGCCGCCGGCCCGAAGGGTCGCACCGCCGAAGCATCGACTCAAGGGACGATGGAGGCTGAGATGCTCTCCTACTCCAGGTCGCGAGGGATCTTCGCGGGCGTTTCGCTGTCCGGGTCGAATCTGCAATCCGACGACGACGATAACAAAGCGATCTACGGAAAGAAGCTCAGTGCTACCCAGATCGTTCGCGAGGGCGCCGTGCAAGTGACTCCGGAGGGGAAGGAAATGGTCGACATCTTGACCAAGCGTTCCCCGCGAAACCTTTCAAAGTAAGGTGTGCTGGAGTGAACTGATCACTAGAAAGTGATGGAAGGAGCGACCCCTGAAACCTCTCACACTAAAACGGAGGGGGGGAACAAATTTGAATGGTTAGCCTAATCTCTGCGGAGATTTCCGCAATAGCCCTTTTCGCAGGCATGCTGCTGCTCTCCGAGATCGGGCGGCGAATCGGCTTGAGGCGACTGGCGCAGGATACGCAGGGAGATAACCCCGGTGTCAGCACGCTCAAGGGAACAGTTTTCGGTCTCACCACCCTTATCCTGGCGTTCAGCTTTTCCGGGGCAATGTCGCGCTACGACGCGCGACGTCAGTTGATTGTTGTAGAGGGAAACGCCATGGGTACGGCTTATCTACGACTGGATCTGCTGCCCGCTGATACTCAACCGGAGCTGCGCGAGTTGTTTCGCGCATATGTTGATTCCCGGATCGAGGTCTACAAGAAGATCCCGGACCTGGCCGCAGTCCGACAGGAGTTGTCCAGGTCCAAGGAACTGCAGAATGAGATTTGGGCACGGGCGGTTGCTGCCTGCGGACGAGCAAGCTCACCTGCGGTGACGTCGTTGGTCTTGTCTCCACTAAACGAGATGATCGACATTACCACTACGCGGACCGTCACGGCTCTATCGCATCCGCCGTTGATTATTTTTGTGATGATTTTCCTGCTGGTGCTGGTCAGTTCGCTGATTGCGGGTCGGGACATGGCCGCAGCTAACCAAAAGAACAGGATTCCCCAACTGGCGTTCGCGCTGATCCTTGCGGCGACTGTATTCGTGATTCTCGAAATCGAGTATCCGCGTGTCGGGTTTGTTCGACTCGACGCCTTCGATCAGGTGATTGTCGATGTTCGTGAAGGAATGAAGTAACTAAGTAATCCATAGCCGAAAGACAGGAGGAGCGTATGGAATGGAGGATCATTGCGTTGAACTTTCTTTACGCGGTTCTGGGCGTGTTGCTGATGTTCATTTCGTACCGTGTAATCGACTGGCTCACCCCTGAGGTGCATTTCCCCGAGGAGTTAAAGAAAGGCAACGTAGCGGTCTCAATCTTCATTGCCGCGATCTTTATCTCCATCGCGATCATCATCGGAGGGGCACTCAAATGAAAACGATGCTTATCAAAGCGATTCTTTTTTCCGCTGTGTTGTTTGCGCTCGGCCCTACCGCGGTTGCTGAAACCGTGACGGACCGCTACGACGACACTTTCAGGAAGTACTCGCAGCGGTTCTACGGGCCAGGTTATGACTGGCGGATCTTCAAGGCGCAAGCCATGGCGGAAAGCAATATCAGCATGACTGCCAAGAGTTGGGTGGGGGCGCGCGGGATAATGCAGCTCATGCCCTCGACCTTCAAGGAAATCCACTCCAAGAACCCGGAAATCATCTCGCTCGACAAACCGGAGTGGAACATCGCGGCGGGAATCTATTACGACCGTCAACTGTGGAGGCAGTGGACCGAGCAGCAGGGGGAGCAGGATCGCGAGAGATTCATGCTCGGGGCCTATAACGCCGGCCGTGGGACCCTTCTGCGGGCTCAGGATGTTGCGCGCCTCAAGGCGCTCGACCAAAAGAGCTGGCCTAACATCGAGACAATCGCTCCCGAAGTCGCGAGATGGCGGCACGAGGAAACGCTCGCTTACGTTCGCAAGATCGAGGCAAACATGGCGCGGATGGATGCAGAAGGGCGCGTGGTGCAATAAACACCAAATCAAGCAGTTAGTGGACAGAACATGCAGGAGAGGTTCGACAGCCTCCTCCAGGAACACGCCGGGAACAAGATGACCGTGATGCTTCTGAATTCCAGACCAAAGCCAAGGACGTGCAATCCAGAGTCAGGGTGGCGGGGCTGAAACCAAAGGGATCGAAATAGAGATTGGCGTGATGCCCGAGGTCTCGTTGCAATTCGGGTAGCGGCAATACAAGGAGGAATTCGATGAACAACAAGATGCGACTGGCGATTATCACTGCGAGCCTTGCGAGTGTGTTGACGACGGCGTCGAGTCAAACGCAGGCCCAAACTCCAACGGTCAAAAATCCCAGCCCCGAGCTCGTAGGCGAACTTACCAAAGAGTTGAAGATCACTCCCCAACAGGCGACCGGCGGAGCGGGCGCGCTGTTCGGTCTGGCTAAGACCCGGCTTAAGCCCGATGAGTTCAGCCAGGTGTCCAAGGCGGTGCCGGGCATGGACGGGTTGCTCAAGGCCGCGCCAAAGCCAAAGGGGGCGATGGGTTCACTCGGATCTTCTTTGCCCGGCGGCGCCGGTGGCCTCGCGTCGGTCGCGGGTTCCTTTAAGTCGCTGGGGCTCTCGCCGGATATGGCGAGCAAGTTTGTTCCGGTGCTGACAAAGTTTGTTGAGGGTAAAGGCGGCGCAAACGTGGCGTCGCTGCTCGGAGGCGCGCTGAAGTAGACCGCGAACTCGTGCCTGAGATGGGTGTGCGTCTCCTATCCCCCCGAGCGTCATCAGCCACAGCCGGTTAACGGAGGAAGGCTGGAGCACACAAGTCGCAGTGCGAAATCCTGGCGCTCCGCGCATTAATCAGGGGGTTGCGGGTGGCGAGTACAAAACAGTTCGCCGCGAGAGAGGTTTTGCGCGAAGAGCGGCCATCAATACGGCGGTGTGGCAGCCCGGCTTGATGGCTCGTTCGAGAGGTTGCAGCAATTCAGCCACCTACTGCCGCGAAAGGCGAAAGCCATGAGTATTGCATCGCTGATCGTGCTGACAATCAAAACCAGCATTGTCTTAAGCGTCTTCGCAATTGGGCTTAGAGCCACACACAGAGACGCGACATACTTCTTCCGCAACCCTGCAAAGCTGGCGTCGGCGCTGCTGTCGATGAGCGTGGTGATGCCTTTGTTTGCGGTGTTGCTGGCTGGAGTGTTCAACCTGCACCCGGCAGTGAAAATTGCTCTGGTAGCTCTGTCTGTTTCACCCATTCCACCACTTCTCCCCAGGAAGCAAATGAAGGCGGGCGGAAAAGAATCCTATGCGATAGGTCTGCTGGTTGCGATAGGGCTGCTGGCAATCGTGTTCGTGCCGCTCGCGCTCGAGCTAGTCGAGAGGCTCTTCGCAATACCGCTGTCGGTGTCACCCGGCGAGGTTCTGCTGCTGGTGCTGATGACTGTGCTGGCGCCGCTTGGCACGGGCATCGCTGTCCACACGGTGGCGCCGAGCTTCGCGGATAAGATTGCGAGACCGGTGGGGCTGGTTTCGTTGGTGATGCTGAGTGTCAGCGTCTTGCCGATCCTGTTCACGTCGTTCCCGGCGGTCACCTCGCTGATCGGAAATGGTTCGATACTGGCCTTTGTAGCATTCGTGGTGGTTGGGCTTGCGGTGGGACACCTGCTTGGCGGGCCGGATGCGGAAGACCGGCCGGTTCTCGCGCTCTCCACAGCTTCGCGACACCCAGGAGTTGCGGTTGCGATTGCGCACGCCAATTTTCCCGAACAAAAGCTGGCGATGGCGGCGGTGCTCTTGTACCTACTGGTTAGCATGATCGTGAGCATTCCTTATTTGAAATGGGCAACGGGCAAGGTCGCGGCGCCGAGCGATACGGCAGACGTCCCGCAGGCGCACGCTTGATGACGGAAGTTCATGGGTTCTTGGCTTTTCACAACCTCGTCAGGGTGAGAAGCATGTTGCCGGCAGCGGCGGTACATTCGAATGCCAACTCGACGCTAGGTCAGAAGCTCGGCTGACAAAATGGAGGTATATATGAGTAACAGAACTAAGCTTTTTGCGATCGCGGGAATGCTCATCGTCTTAACCGTTTCTGCCTGTCACGAAGGCGAGGGCCCGACGGCAAAAAAAGAAAACGTTCCGGCGACCGATGAAGAAAAACGAGCGCAAGGCGACGCCATCCTCAACCAGATGAGCGAAAAACTCAAGTCGGCGCAAGCGGCCACCTTCTCGACAACCGAATCCATCGATCGAGTCAAGGGTAACAACGAGAAGGTTCATATCAATTTAGAGCGGCAGCTCGCTGTTCGACAGCCTGACAAGATGTGGTTCAAGGCGACCGGCGACCGGGATCTGGAGTGCTTTTACGATGGCAAGATGCTGACGCTCGTCTCGCACAAGGAGAAGGTGTTCGGTGAGGTCCCCGCTCCGCCTACGCTCCACGAAACGGCGGAGATGATCACAGATAAGTATGGTATCTCGCTGCCGATCTCGGATCTGCTGACCGCCGACCCGCAAAAAGCTCTCAAGGATGAAGAGACTACGGGCGGCTGGAATCGGAGGGAGACCCTCAACGGAGTCGTGTGCAACGTGCTTTCGTATCAGCATCCAGCCGTCGATTTCTCTTTGTGGGTCCCGGTTTCGGGAGACCCGCTTCCCCAGAAGCTGGAGATCACTTACAAGGCACGTCGCGGTCAGCCAAGCACTACGGTGACGTTCAAGGGTTGGAATCTTGCGCCGCAACTGAGCGATGAGACGTTCGCGCGCAAAGTGCCGGATGACTACGAGGGCATCGCCGTGATCCAACGAGAGTCCGCGGTAATCCCGCCGGAAGAGGCGCAGCAACAAGAACCGCCGCCGGCCGCGAAAGAACCGGCAAAGCCGAAAAGCAAGTAGAAAGGAGGTAACGAAATGACTACGAGAAAATTGCGAATGTTGAGTGCGCTGATCGCGCTGACCGTGGTTGTCGCCGGGAGCTTGCCGGAAGCCGCGAGTCAAGTCCGCGGAGCACGAGGCGGAGCAGGCGGCAGCCATCAGGCCGGCGGCAGCGCGGAGAGAAGCACGGCGACGAGAAGCACTGCCTCAAGTAGCGCTTCAAGGAGCACAGCTTCCAGAACCACCGCCACCCGGAGCACGACCTCGGTGCACAGCAGCACAACGGCTGTGCCGAGCAGCGGCTCGTACTATCGGGGTGGAGCGGCGGTGGTCAGCGGTGGAGAAGGCTATGCAGCCGTCGGTCGTCGCGGCGCGGTCGTCAAAGGTGAGGATGGCTACGCGGCGGTGGGCAGGCGAGGAGCGGTGGTCGCCGGCGAAGAGGGCTACGCAGCGGTTGGACGCCACGGCGGTGTGGTTGTCGGTCACCACTACGAAAGCTACGAGGGCTGGCGCGTGGCCGCGGG
>DATMCM010000685.1:0-5292 GCA_035558335.1 Blastocatellia bacterium
TCGAGAGACGCGAACGCGCGTGACATTGGACCATAGTTGGTTCGGTAAAATTCCACTACCGAATCCGGAGTGAACGGATAGTCAAAGTGATAGAAGTGAAGCGAACACTTCAAATCGGCGATTCCTTCACGGAGACGATCGCGAACGGTGGCTTCATCGCCCCATAACACCGGCGCGGGCATGCCGGACGGAGCGATGTGCTTGGAGATCGCCTTAAACATCTGCCCGACAAACCCACCGGGTGTCCAATTCGCCATGGCAATCGTACCGCCTGGCCGGCATACGCGTGTCAGTTCGGCCGCGACGCGATCCGGACGAGGCGCAAACATCGCTCCTATCAGGCTGACCACTACGTCAAACTGGGCATCTCCATACGGCAGCGACTCGGCGTCCCCCTCTTCAAATATGATTTCAAGTCCCTCGGCAGCCGCCCGAGCCCGAGCTTTCTCTACCCAGTTAGTGGCAATGTCGCAACCAGTAACCTGGGCACCAGCCCTTGCAGCAATTATTGCGAGTTGCCCTGCCCCGCAACCTACATCGAGCAACCGCGTCCCCGGTTTCACCCCCAGCCGCTGGAAAAACCGCTGCGCATCTTTCTCCATAAAGCGGGAAAAGACGTCGTAATCTCCCGTCATCCAAGTCGTCTTCAGGCGAGTCTTCAATTCATCAAGCTCTGTCGTCGTCGATGTTTCTTTCCCAGTCGCATTCATATCGTCGCTCTCCTTCCATCTTGTCTGTCTGAATCTGTACCACGTACGAGCCACTTTTACTATGCGTTCGGCCGCATCGTGAAGACTTGAGAGTGTCCGGCATCCCTGCGGGGTAACCTCGCCCGCCCGCTTCACCGGTGGCGGCGTTTCGGTAGCCACCGGCTAGATTCCGCTGCCACTTCCTGGCAATGTGGCGACCATCGCCGCACTACCCGACTACCGCAGGTGAGCGCCTTTGACTACTCGCCGCTCAGCGCTATAGCATAAGCGCGCAGCGCGAAGGAGACCAGGACCAAATGAAGGCAGCCATCGTCCACGAATACAAAGAACCCCTCTCACTCGAAGACGCGGAGATCCCTAAGCCGGGTCCGGACGAAGTCCTTATCAAAGTCGAGGCGTGCGGCGTTTGTCACTCCGACCTTCACATAGCTGACGGCGATTGGCCTCATCTTTTTAGAATTATCAAGCGGCCGCTTATTCCTGGTCACGAAGTAGTCGGCGTCGTCGTTGAGAGGGGCGATGCGGTCAGCGAGCTGCAGATCGGCGATCGCGTAGGAGTCGCGTGGACTCACTGGACTTGCGGGGAGTGCGAGCTTTGCAAGGAGGGCCGCGAAAACCTCTGTACACACCAGGCAATTACCGGAGCTACGGTCGACGGCGGCTACGCCGAGTTTATCAAGGCCAAGGCTTCGCACTCGCTTAAGGTACCGGAGAATCTGTCTTCGGAAGAGGCCGCGCCTCTGTTTTGCGCTGGCGTCACCGTCTATCGCGCGATCAAGAACTCAGGCGTCAAGCCGGGACAACGGCTGGCGGTCTTTGGAATCGGCGGCCTCGGGCATTTGGCTGTGCAGATAGCGAAGACATTCGGCGCTGAGGTTATCGCGGTTGATATTAGTGACGACAAGCTGGAATTCGCGCGATCGCTCGGAGCCACGACCACTTTCAATGCTGCGAAGGAAGATGCGGTGAAGGCGATCAAGAAGCTTGGAGCGGCCCATGTTACAGTAGTTACATCCGGCTCGAAGAAGGCTTACGACCAGGCGTTCTATGCTACGCGATCGGGCGGAAAGCTTATGGTCGTCGGGATGCCCGCCGAAGACCTCAGTTTTCCGGCGATCATGATGCGCGAACTACAGATCGGCTCATCGGCTACCGGAACGCGCCAGGACCTCCGCGAGGTGCTGGACCTGGCGAAAGCCGGCAAGGTTCGGTGCACGATCGAGACACGGCCCCTTGAAGCGATAAACGAAGTCTTCGATCAGATGCGTCAAGGTCAGATAACCGGCCGAGTCGTGCTCACGATGTAGCGCAAGCCGCCGGCTTGCGACCGCACGCGCCGGAACACGACACATTAATGAGAACTGTCCGCGCTCGATAAGGCTCTCACCTGCCTTTAAAGTCCGGCTTCCGTTTTTCGTGAAACGCAGCCGTCCCTTCCTTCACATCCTCGCAGTAGTTGGTCACCATTATCGCAAGCGCCGCGTCTTCGAGCGCGTTCTCCAGGTCCATTGTCTGCTGTTTGTACATCATTCGCTTGGTCATTCGTATCGCAATCGGAGGACCATCCGCGAGCCGTTCAGCCCATTGGCGCGCGGACGGCATCAGCTCTCTATCGGCGACTACTTCGGTCACCAGACCAAGCTCTTTAGCTCGAGCTGCCGGATAGACTTCTGAGAACAGCGACATCCGAAGCGCGTTCTGCAAGCCCATGTATTTTGGGAACAGGTATGCCCCGCCTTCGTCGGGAACCAGCGCGAACTTGAGGCTTGTGTCCCCGAGTTTTGCGCTCTCGGCAGCGATGCGAAAATCGCAACACAACGCCAGCGTTAGTCCTCCAGCGACCGCCGCCCCGTTTACCGCGGCAATTGTTGGTTTATCGAATCGCCGAAGGAGCGTCACAAGCTGATGCATGTTCTCGCGCATCTCGAGCATCGCTTCCATGCGGTGGCCTCGATAGCGCGCCGGATACTGAAAGTCGCGGCTGATGTCACCGCCGGAACAGAAGCCTCGCCCGGCGCCGGTGATGATCACTGCTCGCACTTCATCGTCATCACGCGAGTCCGAAAGCGCGGCAATGATTTCGTGAACCATTACTTCGGAATAGGCATTGAGCTTCGCAGGACGATTCAATGTTATCGTCGCAACTCGGTTTTCTTTTGAATAGATGATCTCCCGAAAGTCCATCAGAGTCTCCTGGATGCAAGCGATTCATCGTCCTGCGAACTTAGGCTCGCGTTTCTCCATGAACGCTCGAACGCCCTCTTTGTGGTCTTCGGTCATCGAGCAGCGCATGTGAGTCTCGGCTTCGCGGTCCAGCAATGTGCGAAAATCAGTGCTCGCTGCAAGATTCACGTTGGCTTTCATGTAACGGAAGCTGGTCAGCGGCCCGTGCGCAATCCGAGAAGCAATTCCGGCTGTTTCGCTTTGCAGACTTTCGTGCGGGACTACGCGATTGACGAGGCCCAACCGCTGAGCTTCCGCTGCGTCGATGATCTCGCCGAGAAAAAACAACTCCTTCGCTTTAGGCGCACCAACATGATGAGTCAGAAGCCACGTGGTGCCGAAGTCGCCGCCGTAGCCTACCTTCGCATAGGCGGTTCCGTATTTCGACTGGTCCGACGCAATCCTGAGATCGCAAGCCAGACAAACGCCGAGTCCGGCGCCCATCGCAAAACCGTTCACCGCTGCTATCGTGACCTTGGGAATGTTGTAAAGCAGCCAGCTCAGCTCTTGCATTCCACGCAGCCGGTCGATCTTGCTTTCTAGCGTCTCGGTGTCGTCCACAGCCATCGTCGAGACGTCGCCACCTGCGCAGAAGGCTCGCCCGGCGCCGGTGACCACGATGCACCCGACCTCAGGATCATGGCTCCAAACGTTCAGGGTCTCGATTGAACGGGCAAGCAAATCCTGGCTAAGCGCGTTGAGCTTATCCGGCCGGTTGAAAGTCAGAGTTGCGACGCGATCCAACACATTGATCAAAACTTCGTCAGCCATGTTTTTCCTTTGTGGGCGTTGATGCACACAGGACGAGCCAGGTCGTGTTGACGATCTTCAGTCTCATCTCGTGTATTTTAGGCTGAAGACTCTAGCACCGGCGCGAGTCGCCGAACAAGGACCGACTCCTGATTCTTTCAGGGTTGTCGTGTCGGAGGGTTGCTGCTACATCAATGCGGCGGTACCGGCGTGGTATTGAATTGAGAAAATGGCGAGGGTACTAGGGCAAGAAACGTCCGCCGGATCGCTACTCCGCTCCGGCCAGCATTTCAATCTGCATCTGGACTCGTCTCAGGGTGGTCTGAACTTGTGGCCGGACTTCAGGCGGAACCTCATCCGCCTCGAGCTTTTCGGAAAGACTACTTGCTTCCTGACGAAGCCTGTCGAGCCGCTCTTGCAGCCCGCCTACATAGCGCTTTGCCGACTCGATGCGTTCCAGCGCCTCAACCTCGGAACGGCGGAGTTCTTTGATCGACTTGTCGAGGGCAAGCGAGCGCTGCTTGATCTCCATCAAGCGGTTGATGTCACCGGTCCTCTCCAAGATATGGCGCTGGCCCTCGATCTCAAAATGCTTTGCACACTGCTCTTCGAGCATTGCCCGGGTTCGCCCGAGCCTGGCCTCCATTTCCTTGAGCGTGGACTCGGCTCGTGCTAGCTCGCTGGGAATCTGAGCGGCGGCTCTTTGCATAACCCTGATCCTGTTCCTGGCTCGCGCTTGTAACGGCCGGTTATGGTGGTGGTTCTTTGGAAGAGTACGTCTCCGGGGGGCAGTCCGGGCCTCAGTCTAAGACCAATGTTCCCCGGACGCAATAATAAAGGTAAGAGAGCAGCGGTCCAGCGAGAGGTGCTGCGCAAAAGGCTGGATTTCTGGGCTCCGAGCCTCAAAAAGGTCAAGCTTCGCTAAGCGTTACAGTGGTCATCGGATCCCCGGCCCTGAGTTGTTTCACCGCGTCCATGCCATCGACGACCCGGCCGAAAACGGCGTAGTTCATGTCAAGGAAAGCCGCCGGGCCGAGCGTGATGTAGAACTGACACGATGCGCTGTCGGGACTCTGCGATCGCGCCATCGCTACTCCGCCCGCATCGCCGTGCTTGAGTTCGGGCGAGACTTCGAGCTTGATGCGGCGCTCGCGGCCGGTGGCAGGATCCATAAACCCGCCGGTGCCGTTTCCGCGCGGGTCTCCGCCTTGAATCACGAAGCCGGGCTCGTAACGATGGAACTTCAGACCGTCGTAAAAGCCTCGTTGAACCAGATCGATGAAGTTGCCTGCGGTGATCGGGGCTTTGTCTTCGAAAAGCTCGATCGTGATTGGGCCGTGACTGGTTTGAATTATTGCTTTGCGGTTCGCCATTTTGATTCCTTCCTGTGTGTTGAGTTGAAAACTCTAGCATCCGCTCGCGACGTTTAACAAGCAAGTACTCAAGCGGCGTTGCGGGGCATGAAGTAACAAACGCAGCGCCGATAGCTTCGTAGGAAAGACCTGTCGATTAAACACCGCCTCTTGCGGCAAAACGTAGCTTCGTAGGAGCTACCGGGCGATGCGCGTCGGAGTCTGCGGACAGATCGTTGCTTCGGAGCTGCATCGAT
>DATMCM010000686.1:0-7978 GCA_035558335.1 Blastocatellia bacterium
GTTCAGACCCACTGCCTTTGACGGCTTTGGAACCATCGCCTTTAACGTCGAGGCCGGCAAGGTGATCGGTTGTGCGCTAGAGCATGGATCGAACACGACGCAACTGAAGCGCGTCGAAGAAACCAAAGAGTCTCAATGACAAGCTTCCACTAGTCTCTGACGGTGTGGCGCGGCCTCGCTGGTTCTTGGCGGCGGACGGGTTGGCACTGGGCGGACCTCTTTCTTGACAAGCGCGCTGGACGAAAAGGAGTGATGAGACTAAGCAGAAGAACTCTCCTATGGATGGTGCCGATCTTCGTCACAATTCATAACCTGGAAGAGGCGCTCTTTATGCCGGCCTTTCTACAGACAAGAAACTCCTCCGTTCCGGGGCCTCTCCGCAATCTTCTACCCCCGATCACTTATCGGCAGTTTCTTTTTTCGTTGATAATCGTAACTGCAATGCCCTATCTCATCGCTTCGTTGGGTAACCTGGACCGGGACGGCGCCGGAGGTGTCTGTCTGTTGCTCGGCTTTCAGGTTGTAATGCTGTTCAACGTGCTCGCGCACGGCATGACGGCAGCAGCGATGAATGGATACGCGCCCGGCGTGGTCACCGCTTTCGTTCTCAACCTGCCGTTCTCGGTTTACTTGCTGCTTCGAGCATCAACGGAGCGATGGGTATCGCGTAGGGTAATGATGGTGCTATTTCCGGTAGGGTTGATCATTCATGCTGTTGGTCTGCCGTTATTGCTAATCCTCTCCGGGAGTTTATGAGTCGGATCTCGCATCAGATCATGTCCGCGGCGGTGACTTCTAACTCGCACGGGGCACTCGAACGCGAAAGCATGCGCCCCCGTGATTGCCAGCGTTATGCTCTTTGCACTGGGAGTTCTTTTCCAAGAGGCGGTCAAAATGGGTAGCCTGGTCGGATTCATCAATTGGGCAAAATCCTTGCCGCAACCGATTCGCAAGGAGGTTGTTCTCTATGAAATCGAGGTTCAGCTTTGGAGGGTTTGGTGCAACTTGAGAGGCAGGCACTTTGAGCGGCCGGTTACTGAGCGCATCAGTCGAGAGCCAGGGAAATGCTACCTTGTTACGAAGAAGATACCAGGTATATCAGTGTGTGTATTTGGCAGATGCTTCCAAGTATTGAGACTCGTCCAGTTAGAAATGGTTGAGTTGGATTGCGTGGGAGAATCTAACAAGGCGAAGACGTTCTTATGTGAAGGAGAATGCGAACATTGTGGGCGTGCAACTAAGGTGACAGAGAAAGACAGACCTTTAGGCTGATACGCCTAACGAACTGCGTCTGACACCCGATGCAGCGGAGTGCCGCGAAGCAATGCGTCAATCGGTCTTTCTACTGTGCATACTACATCTGCTGACTTCCTGCTCTCATAATGAGCAATCTCAGCCAACCTCTAAGATTGTCGGCGATGTCATTGCTGAAGGCCAACTCGATCCTCGAATACCGCCAGCTGATCCGGATAAGTACAAATCCATACAGGATGGGCGAGACTGGCGTAACCCGTATATCTCAATTCAGGGAGATGGCATCGATATCCTGGTCAGTAACTCGCCTGTGAATTGGAAGCTCATTCAAGCCGATGAATTGTCGAGCGCATTGAGAGCACTTCCCGTTAGTGCGTGGCCATACGGAAGAGTGGTAGCAGCTGTAGATGGTGGAGGGCCTCAATCAGGAACTCCTCAATCAAGAAAGCGGAACAGGGCCAAGGCAGAAGAGGTTCTCAAAGCGCTTGGAGTTACGATAGATTGGTGGCCGGGTGCTTGAAGGTCGAGAGATGGCGTGCAGCAAACGATCTAACACTTGCCTTCAGTGGAGACACTCAGAGCGAATTTCCTTTTGTTCCATCACTGTTACGCCGAGCAGCCGGTGGTGCGAAACGACAGGAACTGCGAGGGAATATGAAAGCATCGGTATTCATCGCCACAAGCCTTGACGGGTTCATTGCGCGGCCGGATGGCGGGCTGGACTGGCTGCCACCGAACGGCGGCGAGCCCCACGGCTACACCGAGTTCATTGCAACGGTTGATGCCATCGTCATAGGCCGCAATACGTTTGACAAAGTGTTGACGTTCGATGCCTGGCCTTACGATAAGAAACAGGTGATAGTGCTCAGCACAAGGTCGTTGGACGTCTTGCCGCCTGACGATGCCGTGTGTGAGGTGATGGCCGGCGCTCCAGGAGAAATAGTCACTCGGCTTGCTCAACGTGGCATGACACATCTCTACATAGATGGTGGAGTGACCATACAGCGGTTCCTGGAGGCTGGACTAATTCAGCGGGTGATCATTACCCGCGTACCAGTGCTGCTCGGGAGCGGAATTCCGTTGTTCGGTTCGCTGTCACGCGACATCCGACTCGTACACATTGCGACACGGTCGTACTCGAGCGGCTTAGTTCAAAGCGAATACGTGATTGTTGCCTAACCGAGAGAGAGCAATGGATCTAACCAAGTTGAATGAGTTCGGAACCCGTTACGCAAAGGCGTGGTGTAGCCAGGACCCTGACAGCGTTGCTGAGTTCTACGCGGAGGACGGCTCGCTTACCGTCAACGATGGCCCACCAGCGGTAGGGCGCCAGGCCGTTGCTGATGTCGCGCGGGGATTCATGAGCGCGTTTCCGGACATGGAAGTGACTATGGATGACCTCGCTAATGAATCCCAGGGAACTGCGTTCCACTGGACACTAACAGGAACGAACACTGGACCGGGAGGGACGGGAAACCGCGTTCGAATCAGCGGATTCGAACTATGGACGCTTGATGACAAGGGACTCATAAAGCGCTCCAAAGGCCACTTCGATGGTGCCGAGTACGAAAGGCAGCTCAAGTACGGAGTAGACGGTTAGAGTTTGGGTTTGCAGGTTAGAAGACTCGAACATCGGCAACTCCAATCCAGGGAAAGCGTTCCAGCAATTCGGAGGGCGCGATTATGAGCGAAGTAAAGGCAATACCAGGTGGCGTCCCAGTCGTGATGCCGATGTTAGTGTGCCGCGACGTTGCGGCTGCGATTGACTTCTGCAAGACCACGTTTGATGCCGAGGAGATGGTACGCCGACCGGGTCCGGATGGGACCGTGGCTCATGCGGCGCTGACGATCGGCGGGGCGATGATCATGATCGAAGCGGAGTGGCCAACCCTCGCGAGCCGTGCTCCGGAATCGGACGGCAGTTCGCCGGTGGTGATCTACGTGTATGTCGAAGACGTGGACGCAGTGGTGGAGCGGGCCGAGGCCGCCGGAGCGAGGATCCTGCTCCCGGTGAAGGACCAGTTCTGGGGCGATCGCACCGGGAGGATTGTCGATCCGTCCGGACACGTATGGATCATCTCCACTCGCGTTGAAGAGACTTCTGCCGAGGAGAGGCAGGAACGGTGGTCCAGGATCTCCAAGGATTGATGTTTTATGCATTTGTTGGTGTCTCGCTTTGGTGAGCACCCGGGCTAATGTTTTTTCCTAGCTGTAGTCGCCCTCCGTCATGGAGCCCTTTTAGCCTCACGGCGAAACGAATGAAGCAGATGAATCACTTGCCCAGGGCCACGGCATTGATGTTGATGTTTTCGCTTTTCGCTCTGGGCCACTCCAGAAGCGAGCGACCGCGTCAGTTTAATTCCGGATCTGTCGCGAGGATCCTGCGGCCCGCGCTTGAGAAGATTAAGAATCAGGCGAAAGCACCTATCTTCCTGCCCAGCAGACTGCCGTCTTCGGTCAATGCAGATGAAATTCATTTTGTAGATGGTGACGTCAACCCGGACGGCTGGGAAATCTCGCTCTCCTACCAAGCTGGCTGTGGCGATTCTTGTTTCGTAGCCTTCTTTGAAGGCAAGCGCGGCGAAAGAGTCTCCCGGGATGAAGTCGATAAGGTTGTCCGGCTCAAGAACGGGATTAGAGGTTACTATACCGCTCGCTCGTGCGGCGGCTCTTGTGCGCCGCCTCAAATCAATTGGATGTACAAAGGAGTGCTGTACACGATCCAGTTTAACGTGCGTAACAAGACAAAGACGCGGGATGAAGCAGAGATAATTGCGCTGGCCAACTCAGCCATTCAAGGCGGCGCGCGCTAGGAGCCCGCAAATGCTACTTCGAACGCAGCGGTGCTCGTCTCGCGCAGGGGCCCGTCACTCGGGCTCGGGTGGTTGGGAAGTCGGCGGGGAAACAACTGCATTCCCCGCCGTTTTAGTTTGACCGCTGATGAGTTTGTTCTCGACGCGAGAGTTACTTCGCGTTCTTGTTCTTGGCCGCCGGCGCCGCCTTGCTTTCAGTCTCCATCTTGTTGTCGACCTTCTTGACGCACGGAACGCGCTTCGCCGCGTTTGTGGCGACGCCCTTCAAGCCGCCTGTCTTGACCTTGCCGGTCAGGGTCACGACTCCGGCGCTGGTGGCCGAGTTAACCGTTGCATCCTTCAATGAAGGCGCCTTCGCGAGCTTATCCTTCACCGCGGAATTGATCTGATCGTCGGTCATCTTCGAGCAGTCAACCGCGGCCGGCTTCGCGGCGGCATTGGAGGTGCTCTTCTTGGCGGACTTGGTGTTGCTGTTCTGAGCAGCGGACGCGCCGCCGGTCAGTAGCAGGAATACGAGCAATACAGCGATTCTCTTCATCGTGCTTCTCCTTCGTTGGTTGATGGTGCTTCTTGGAGGTTCGTAACCCAAGAGCCGACGCATCGCGCGCGAGATAATATGCTTTCCGGGCCGCGTAAGCAACGTCAGGCGAGCTTGGAATAGCGTTTTGAGAAGAGTTTCGCCACGAAGACACTACGACACGAAGGATCACCAAGAAAAGCTCGTCTCTGTGTACCTTGGTGACCTGGTGCCTTTGTGGCGAGACAGAATCCGCAACCTCAACATACCGATACCCACTAGCCGAGCTTGCGGCCGCTCAGTCGGACCAAGCCGTTGTATCCGCCCCCGATTACCGCATCGAATGTGCTCGCTGTCATCCCATCCCTTCTCGATCGTAATCTTGATAACCTATAGGGGCTCGCGGAGGGACGCCCTTTCAGATACTTCACCTTGCGACTGACCCGCCGCCAGATTTATGAGCGTGTATCCAAAGCTCGTCGACTGATCCCTCCTTCAACGCCTTTGTCACGTAAACAATCTGTCCGGCGTGTGTCGCCAGGTGAATCGCTATGTTGAAGATCAGGTCGAACACGGTAGGCACATAGTTAGGCTCGTCGGTAGCGTCGAGAAATCGCGAGGTGTCGAACGAATCAAGGATCTGAGCCGCCTGCCGGATTGTTTCGTCGAAGGTCTCCAGCAGTTGTTGCTTCGGAACCGGTCCGCGCTCGGCGAATTCGGCCGGGCGGTCGCGTTCGTATTGGATTCCGCCAACGCGATTGGAAAGATAGTGGCGCATCGAGCCTGACATGTGCAGCACGAGGTTTCCGACCGAGTTGGCCTGCTCGTTGGGACGCCACCAAAGTTGTTCTTCGCTCAGTTCTTCGACGCAGGACCGAATCTGGGCGGGGAGGATTCGGGTGATCCGGCTGCGGACGGCTTCAAGAGCTACTACGCTCAAATTGTTTCCTGATTCCATGATCTTGCTCCCGTCTTCTGGTTTGAGCGCAGTACTGTACGCGCACGTCAAACGGAACGCAGGATTCTAGTGGTTGAAGGTCGGCTTTTGCAATCCGGAGCGGATAAGGCTGCTCGAACTGCAATCAGGAGCGACTAAGAGTCGCGACGGTCTCGACGTGATAGGTCTGCGGGAACAAATCGAGCGCCACGACTCTTTGAAGTTCATAACCCGAATCGAGCAGTTTTCGCAGATCGCGAGCGAGCGTCGCGGGGTCGCAGGAGACGTAGGTGATTCGCTTGGGCTTCAACGCGACGATGTGGGGGACCGTGCCGACGGCGCCGGCGCGCGGCGGATCGAGCAAGACCAGATCCGGCTCCTGTGCGCGTCGAGGGGTGAACTTCTCGAGCCATACGGCCGCTCCCTCATGATCAACCTCGACGTTCGAGAGCTTGTTTGCAGCGATGTTCTCGCGCGCAAACGCTGCGGAACGACGATCCGACTCGACTCCAACGACTTGCTGGTAACGACGGCTTAGCGGAAGCGTGAATAATCCAACCCCCGCGAAAAGGTCGATAGCGAGCGAACCTGAGTGATCGCCGATGGCTTCGCTGACCAGCGTCTCAACCATCAGTGAATTCACCTGAAAGAAGGTTTCGGGACTGAACCGGAAGTCGAATCCAGCAACGCTTCTGCTCAGGACGCCGCCCGGCAGCCCGTCTACTTGCGGTTCGAACGCGATAGTGGAATCGCCGGCAGCGACATTGATTTCGGCGAACTTGCCGGAGAAGCCGATAGGACTGGAGTTCCTGTGGACCGCTTGACGCAGTGACGCCAGCGCAGCGTCAAGCTCGGGTCGCAGAATCGCACAGCGTTCGACATCGCACACCGAGCGCGAGCCGGCTCGGGCAAACCCGATTTGCATTTGGGCTTCATCGACTCGCTCCAATTTGATCTGAGCACGCGCCCGATAGCCGAATTCCGCGACGTGTTTGATCCTGATTTCGTGTGGCCAGTCTATGCGCCCCACTCGCTCGAGCGCATCTTTCACAAACCCGACCTTCGCCTTAAGCTGAGCTTCGTGGTTGATGTGCTGAAGCTGGCACCCTCCGCAGTCGCCGAAATACTGACAAGGCGGCTCACGTCTTGAGGAAGATGGTTCCAGTATTCGATCGATCACCGCGCGAGCGAAGTTTTTCTTGCGCTCAGTGATTCGAACTCTCACCCGCTCGCCGGGTGCGGCCAGGTGCACAAAAACCGCGAGCCCATTGAGTCGAGCGATGGCGTCACCCCCGTAGGCCAGGCGTTCAGTCGTCACTTCGACTACGTCGCCGATGTTAAGTGTGCCGTTCACGGTCTAACGATAACAGGTGAGGGACGCCGAAGGGAGTAGCTACAAGACATCTGGGTAATGACCGACCGGATTGGCAACTCACATCATGTAGAACAAGCTGAGACGTGGAATCTTATTGAGCTCGCGCAACCGGCGGGCGATGAAGTTTCGAACCGTCTGTTCGTAGAACTCCTTCTCCATTTTTTTCTTGTACGTGCGGAGCTGGGCTTTCGCTTCGGCTCGTATTGATTCGAGCTCGTCCTCGCTGGACGATCTCTCGGCGCTCTCGAGGATCATCCTCTCTACTGAATCGAGATCGCGTTCGAGCGCTTCGGCGTCGATTCTGTTGGAGCGGTCGATCTCAGTCATGATGGAATCGAGCCGGGAAAGCGATCGAAGCAGCGTATCGGCAAGCTCGGTACGTCCTGAGTGATTGGCTAGCTCCAGCGCCTGGCGAAGCTCCACAACGCATCGCGAGAGAAAACCGAGCAATGCCTCTCGCGGAAACGCTTCTGGCTTGGTCTTGGCGGCCTTGTTCTTCTGGGAGGCTTCCTCGCCGGATTCAGCTTCTTCAGCTTCGGCGCCGGACCCGGTAAGAGCGAGTCGGTAATCGGCGAAGGTAGCTTCGACCTCTTGCTGGCAATAGAGCACCGAGTTGATTTTGCGAAAGCGGTGGGCGCGCGCATCATAAGCGTCGAAGGATTTATTTATGGCGCGAAGCACTACGAGTAGCGGGATGCCGGCGTTCTTCCAGCTCTCGACAAGCGCCCAGTCCATCGGTGAAATCAGCAGAGGCTTGCCACGCCGGCGCACGAACTCTTCTTCGACCTCGGTGAAGTAATTGAAGTAGTTCAGACGCTCAACGGGACCGGAGCTGTTGTCGTCGCTGGTGCTGTTCAATGTCACCGGGCACTGCGCTCAGCAGCTAAATGGAAAAATCAATCTCGGAGTGCGGCCGAGCGAGAGGCAACTGGTTGCGCAACTCAGGCCAGCGGCGTAAAGGTGCTTATGATGGCTCCTTCAACAATCTCGAGCTGCTCGCGCACTATCTCTGCCCTGGCTTCGGGAAGTCTGAGCCGGGAAGCGATCTCTTCGACGGCCACCGACAACTCGCTGTGGAGGAC
>DATMCM010000687.1:0-10726 GCA_035558335.1 Blastocatellia bacterium
TCCAACCATTCGTCGCTCGCCTCGAAACCGTAGCGCTCTTTCCACTGCTTGCGCGGCGGATTGTCGAAGGTCCACATTCCCTCGTCAGCGCGGAGTGCGATCGGTTGAATTGCAACCGCAAGCAGTATCGTTGTGACCAAGAGTTTCTTCATCGTTCCTCTCGACCCTTTGGTTTGATGTCACCGCGGAGGCGGACGATATCCCGCAGCTAACTCAGCGCACCCTCCGCGTCTCTGCGTTGAACATCATGTGCTCGAAGAAATGCGAGAGCCCCGTAGTGCCCGGCCGCTCGTTGCGCGAGCCGAGGCGATAGAAGATTTACATCGCCGCGTTCAGAATCGAGTGATCCTCTTCAACAAGGATTTTCATGCCGTAGTTCAGTTTCAAATGAGGAACAGGAGATACACGTTAGCCGATGGTCACAGTTCGAGCAAGGCGGTATCAATTCTCACCGCTCGAGCGACGCGATCATCGCGATGACGCTAATCGGCGCAATCATTTAGGAGTCGTTCTCGTTCTCGGCGTATCGGCCGGCTCGATGGAGTTTGCGCTTGCACCCTCGACTGATCTCGCGAGCGCGTTGCTGGAACATGAATCTCGGTACGTCTCTCGCCTCTTGACCTGGGCTCTTTGGGTTTGTCTCTGCGTCTCGGCGTCTCTGCGGTTAGTCAGTGTTGCGAGTCTCACTAACCGCGGAGTCGCCGAGGCGCAGAGGTTACGCCGAGAAGAAGCGTTGAAGCTAAGACGCTACGTCGAGACCAGAGGTGACTGCTGCTTAGGTCTGTGATAAGCTGCGCAACCGTCAAAGGCTCCAACCAACAGGAGAGGAACATTATGTCAAATTCTAAGCCATCAAAATCAGAACCGAAGCTCTCTCGACGCGCGATGTTAAAGCTCACAGCCGCCGGTGCGGCCGGAGTCACGTTCCTTCAGCGCCGCGCACAATCGCTGCCGCTCGCCGCCGAGAGCTTCCTCGATCGAACGACGCTCGAGACCATCGCAGATCGAGAAACGTCAGGGCTCAAGCCTCCGGTCCTGATCGATCTTCAAACGCACGTCTGGTGGCGGGCCGGCGGAATCGGCAAAATGACTCCGCGCGGCGAGAATTTCCTCAAGACGCTGGCGGGCGCGCGAGCCGCGGTCATCGGCCGCCCGGTGCCCGTAGCTGACATGGGCCGCGTGATGTTCTTCGATGACATCTTCATGCAAAGCCAGACCGACATCGCGTTTCTGAACAGCTTCGGTATGCGAGCGGCTTTCGACGGCGTCGATCTCTTCCCTCCACGCGAAGCGGCCATGATTCGCTCGATGGCGCCGTCGCGAATCAAAGTTCTCGGGTGTGTGGATCCGCCCGACGGCAAGTCGGCCGTCGAGTCGCTTAGCTATCAGTGCGAGACGATCAAGATCGACGGCTTGAAGCTCTATCCTCCGGGCCCGGACACGCGAGGCTGGCGGATGGATGATGAGAAGAATACCTACCCGCTCTACGAAGTGCTGCGGAAACATGGTGTTAAGAACATCACCGTGCACAAAGGCCTGCCCGGATTGTTTCTTGAAGAGTTCTGTCACACCGACGACCTTGCGCGTGCGGCGGCCGACTTTCCGGATTTGAACTTTATCGCGTTTCACTGCTCGTATCCGTGGGAAGCGGAACTGGCGGAGCACGGCAGGAAGTCAAGGGCGAAAAACATCTACGCTGAGATGGGCGGGATGGCGCGAGTGATGGCCCAGGAGCCTGAGCGCTTCGCAACGATGATGGGCACGTTGATGGATGGGTTGGGCGCTGATCATCTTTTGTGGGGAACAGACACGCCGGTGATCGGGCCGCCGCACTGGCAGATTCAAGGCTTCCAGGCTTTCACGATTCCCGACCCGATAATCGAAAAGAACAAGTATCAGCAGCTAACACCGGAGGTGAAGAACAAGATTCTTGGCGAGAACGTGGCTCGTCTGTTCAACATCGATGTCAAAGCGGCGAAGAAGGCGGTCGAGAACGACTTGTTGTACAAGCTTCGGGAAGATGGCAACCCGCTCCCGGTGGTCGTGGATATCAACAAGCTGAGAAAGCAGTAATGTTTGGAGCCCGAGGCGGGCTAAAGAAGGCTCACCCTGAATGGTATTTCGGAGAATAGCCGGATTCTTTATTCCAGCGCTGCGGCGGCCGATGCGCTGCGAGGCCTGCGGTAATGACTTCGTTTGCGGCGCAGGCATCACCGGGTGCTGGTGCACGAAGGTAACCCTGGATACACCGGTTCGCGGCGAGCTACGAAAGCGCTTTCGAGACTGTTTGTGCCTCAAGTGTCTCGAAGGCGCTGGGGTGACAAGAGACAATACTTGAACTCAAGCTCAGAGTTTCAGCCAAAAACCTGCACTACGATTCATAAAATCCTTGACACCAAAACCCCCTTCAAATAGGATGGTAGCGCTCGTAATTCCAGTGGATTGGCCACTCTGCTCGGAGGTGTCAGGTGTCATTGAAGAAGTTCGTTCTCCCCGTTCTTGTCGCTGCAGTCGCCTTAATCAGTCTTAGCGCAAGCAGCGCCAACTCCAGTAACAAAGAAGTGACGTTCAGCAAGGACGTTGCGCCGATCCTCTTCAACAACTGTGCCGAGTGTCATCGCCCGGGCGAAGCTGCGCCGATGTCGCTGCTCTCTTATAAGGAGGCGCGACCGTGGGCCAAGTCGATCCGAGAAAAAGTGGCCACCCGGCAGATGCCGCCGTGGCACGCGGACCCGCATTACGGCACCTTCTCCAATGATCGCCGGTTGAGTCAGGCGCAGATCGACACCGTCACCGCGTGGGTGGATCAAGGCGCAAAGGAAGGCAATCCCAAGGACTTGCCGGCGCAGCCGAAGTTTGTCGAGGGCTGGATCATAGGAAAGCCGGATATCGTCTTGCAGATGCCCGAAGAGTTCACCCTCGAAGCTTCCGGGCCGGATGAGTATCAGTACTTCGAGATCCCGACGAACTTCAAGGAAGACGTTTACGTCCAAATGGCGGAAGCGCGGCCCGGCAATCGCAAGATCGTTCACCACATCATCGCCTTTGTTTCGCCCCCCTCGAAGGACGGGAAGCAGGTGCAGCTCACCAAAGAGCAAATCGAGAAGTATCAGCAGGAAGCCGAGAAGAAATCCATGTTCCGCAAAGAGGGCTTCCTGATGCGGATGAAGCCGGGCATGCCGGTTTACGACGATGGCTGTTCGCTCCCGAATGGCGGGAACGGCGAGTCGCTGGACACCAAAGAAGAGTCGCGCGGGTTCGACCTGCTGGTGGGTTTTGCGCCGGGGATGCCTCCCGGAATCATGGAGCCTGGAACGGTCAAGCGAATTCCGGCCGGCTCGAAAATCCTTTTGCAGATGCACTACTCAAAGGCCACCGGGAAAGTCGAGAAGGACCGCTCGTCGATTGGACTCATCCTCGCGAAACAACCGGCTGACAAACACGTCTACACGCACGGGATCGCAAATGTCTACTTTCAGATCCCGCCCGGCGCCGACAATCACAAAGTGACGTCGTGCTGGACTGCGAAGGAAGACATTCACATTTCCACGCTGATGCCGCATATGCACCTGCGCGGCAAAGCCATGAAGTTCGAAGCTTTCTATCCGGACGGGCGGTCGGAGGTCTTGATCGACGTGCCGAACTACAGCTTCTCGTGGCAGACGGTTTACTATCTGAAGAAGCCGGTAGCGATTCCAAAGGGGACGAAGATCGTTGTAACGGCATTGTTCGACAATTCGTCCAACAACAAGTACAACCCGGATCCGAAGCAGACGGTCCGTTTCGGCGATCCGACGTATGACGACATGATGATCGGCTGGATCAGTTATACGGTTGACAAGCAGCGCTTGCGAGACGAAACGGCGCAGAATCGCTCGGGCAAATGAGAGCATTGGAGCTCAGGCTTCAGCCTGTCCTGAATCGGTAAGGAGAATGACGATGAAAAGAACGTTGTCGGTTTCGGTCGCGGTGGTGACTGGGGTAGCTGCCGTTCTGATGTTATCGGCTTCGATCGACGCCAGTTCCGGAAGCAAGAAGGAAGTTACGTTCAACAAGGACGTCGCGCCAATCCTCTACCAAAACTGTGCCGAGTGTCACCGTGCGAATGACATCGCACCAATGCCGCTGATGACCTACAAGGAATCCCGTCCGTGGGCCAAGTCAATCAAGGAGAAGGTGCTGGCTCGCGAAATGCCGCCCTGGAGTCCCGATCCCAAATACGGCCAGTTCACAAACGATCATCGTCTCGCTCAAAAAGACATCGACACGATAGTTGCCTGGGTTGACCAGGGCGCGAAAGAAGGCGACGCGAAAGATTTGGCCGCGATTCCTGAGTTCACTTCGACCGACGGCTGGCGGCTCGGTAAACCCGACGCAGTGTTTGACATCGGCAAAGAGTTCACCGTCAAAGCGGGAATGCCCGACACGATCGAGAACTTCATAGTTCCGACGAACTTCAAGGAAGACAAGTGGGTTACTGCAGCCGAGATTCTTCCCGGTAACAGAAAAGTCGTTCATCACGTTATCGCATTCATCCAGACGCCTGAGATGATCGAGCAATTCAAAAAGGGTGAAGGCCGCGCTCGCGCCTTGATGCAGAGCGATGTTTTCTATCGTGATGGCTCGCTGCTAAAGGTGAAGGCCGATGCTCCGATCATAAACGACGGATGCAGCGCGCCAAACGGAGGCTCGGCGTTCAAGCGCCCGGGCGCTAGCGAAGGCGGCGACGCTTTCGGGTTGTTCCTTGCGGGATACGCGCCGGGCAAAGGCATCGATGTCTTCCCGGGGGGTACAGCCAAGAAAGTTCCGGCCGGCTCGATGCTGGTGTTTCAGATGCACTATTCGAGCTACAGCGGAAAGTTCGAAGGCGCGCAAGGTGATCGCACGCGGCTGGGATTGCATTTCGCCAGCAAGCCGCCCGAGCGAAACTTGAACACTGTGGGGATTCAGAATCACTACTTCAAGCTTCCAGCCGGAGAAGGCAATCAAGAGGTATCGGCCTGCTACACCTTCGATGCAACGGTTCACCTGACGAGCTACATGCCCCATATGCACTTGCGGGGCAAGGACATGAAGTATGACGTAATCTATCCCGACGGCCGGCAGGAGACGTTGCTGTGGGTGCCGAAGTTCAGCTTCAACTGGCAGACGATGTACTACCTTAAGAACCCGGTATTGCTTCCGAAAGGCACCAAGCTGATCGTCACCGCGCACTTCGATAATTCGGACAAGAACAAGTACAACCCCGATGCGACAAAAGCTATTCGCTGGGGCGATCCGACTTATGAAGAGATGATGATCGGATGGATGGAGTATTACGTCGATAGCCCGGCAAAGGTTGAAAGGCCGGAGGCGGCGACCACGGCTTCCAAGAGGTAGTTGCGCGTCTTTTGGGTCGCTCTCCGCGAGCGCCCCGGTTCTAACAATTGACAAGTTACTAAACGCTCTTAGGCGGAGGATTTGATGAAGAAAGCAGGTTTGATCTCAGCGGCAGCGGCCGGTCTTGCGATATGGTTTCTGGCAGCTTCGCCGGCGACCAACGCCAGCGGCGCGGGCAAGAAGGAAGTCACGTTCAACAAAGATGTGGCCTCGATCCTGTACAACAATTGCGCCCAGTGTCATCGGCCGAATGACATCGCGCCGATGTCGTTGCTCAGCTACAAGGAAGTGAGACCGTGGGCCCGCTCGATCAAGGAGAAAGTGGTCAATCGCGAGATGCCGCCCTGGAGTCCGGATCCCGCGTACGGCGAGTTCACTAACGATCACCGGCTCGCTCAGAAAGACATCGACACGGTAGTTGCCTGGGTCGACCAGGGCGCGAAGGAGGGCAATCCGAAGGACCTTCCCAAGACGCCCGAGTTTGTGAGCGGTGGATGGGAGATCGGCAAGCCGGACGTCGTGCTCCAGATGGCAGAAGAGCACACCGTCAAACCCGACGACCCGGACCAATACATCAATTTCTTCATCCCGACAAACTTCAAAGAGGATGTCTGGGTTCAGGCGGCCGAGATTCATCCGAGCAACAGGCGCGTAGTCCATCATGTGATTGCGTTTGTTCAAACACCTCAGAACATGGCAAAGCGAGCCGAGGACGCCAAGGCGAAGGGTGAAAAGATCGGAAAGCGCGCGGCTGGCGGCTCGGGGTTGTTCTATCTTGACGGCAATTTGAGACGGGTGAAGATGGATGCGCCGGTTGTGGACAACGCCTGTGAGCAGAAAGTGCCGGGCGGCCGGCAGCCTGGCGGTAACGGAGAGGGCGAGAACGAAGGCATGTTGCTTGCGGGCTTTGCTCCTGGTACGGGCAACACCGCTTATCCTCCCGGTACCGCGAAGAGAGTTCCGGCGGGTTCGACAATCATGTTCCAGATACACTACTCGGCTTTCCGTGGTGCTCTCAAAGACCCCGTGACGGATCGAACCAGCATAGGACTGATCTTCGCAAAACAACCACCCGACAAGATGGTTATCACCAGCGCGGCAGCCAACGTCATGTTCAAGATCCCGGCTGGCGCGGACAACCACGAAGTTGTGGCTTGCCAGACGATCCCGCGAGACATTCAGGTGATCAATTACATGCCTCACATGCACCTTCGCGGGAAGGACATGAAGTACGAGCTGGTCTATCCCGATGGGAAGCGCGAGACTTTGTTGTGGGTGCCGAAGTTCAGCTTCAATTGGCAGGCGGTCTACTGGTTGAAGCAGCCGCTAAATATTCCCAAGGGCACCAAGTTCATCGCTACCGCCCATTTCGATAACTCGACAAAGAACAAGTACAACCCGGACCCGAAGAAAGATGTTCGGTGGGGCGATCCGACTTACGATGAAATGATGATCGGCTGGATGGACATTACGATCGACAATCCGGCCAAGACTCCGAAGACTGACGCGGCCCGTGCGGTTTCCGGCAAGTAGCTCATTTGTAAGGGCAAGTAACAGTCTGAAGCATACCGAGCGCCGGTCGCGAACTTTCTTCGCGGCCGGCGCGTTGTGTTAGAATTCAGCCGCGGCAAACGCCGCTTTCAATCCGCGCCTTTGAGGTATAAGAAAATGAATAAGCCGCTTTCTATCCTCTCTGCTGCCGCTTCGCTTGCAATCATCTGCCTCGTAGCTTCGCCCTTAACCCAGGCAAGCGACTCGAAGAAGAGTGCTGCGCCAGTTACTTTTAACAAGGATGTTGCGCCGATCCTGTTCAAGAATTGCGCTGACTGCCATCGCCCGAACGATATGGCGCCCATGTCGCTGCTGACATACAAGGACGCGAGGGCGTGGGCCCGCTCGATAAAAGAGAAAGTGGTCACTCGCCAGATGCCGCCCTGGCACGCCGATCCCCACTACGGCCAATTCTCGAACGACCGTAAGCTCAAGCAGGAAGACATCGATACGATCGTCGCATGGGTCGATCAGGGAGCGAAGGAAGGCAGTGCGAAGGACCTTCCGGCACAGCCGAGCTTCCCCATAGATTGGAAGATCGGCAAGCCCGACGTGGTTCTCTCAATGCAAGGGGACTATACGCTCGAGGCCTCCGGCTCCGACGAGTACATAAACTTCACCATGCCGACCAGCTTCAAAGAGGATGTGTGGGTTCAGGCCGCTGAGATTCATCCCGGTAACAGGAAGGTCGTGCATCACGTTATCGCATTCATTCAGACGCCGCAGATGCTTGCTCAGTGGAAGAGCACTGGGGGGCGTCCAAGCGCCCAGTCCATTTTCTATCAGGATGGTACGTTGGTTCGGGCGAAGCTGGACGCGCCGGCCTACGATGACGGCTGCAGCGCGCCGAACGGCGGACTAGCTCGCGGCAGCGGCCAGGAAGGACTCGGGTTCCCCTTGTGCTTCTACACTCCAGGCAAGGACATGGATGTGTTTCCTCCGGGCACGGCAAAGGTGATTCCCGCCGGCTCTAATATTGTCCTTCAGGTTCATTACTCTAAGACGACAGGCAAGGTTGAGAAAGACCGCAGCAGCGTGGGACTGTTCTTCGCCAAGGGTCCGCCGGAGAAGGTGCTCACGTCGTTCGGCGTCATCAATCACTACTTCAAGATTCCCGCGGGCGCCGACAACCACGAAGTCAAAGCGTGCTACACCTTCAGCCGCGATGTCGAGATTTTCACCTTCCTTCCGCACATGCACTTGCGCGGGAAGGACATGAAATACGAAGCGATCTATCCGGACGGCAAGCGCGAGACAGTGCTCTTCGTTCCCAATTACGATTTCAACTGGCAAACGTTGTACAAGCTCGAGAAGCCCCTTGCGCTTCCAAAAGGCACGAAGATGCTCGTCACCGCCCACTACGACAACTCGCCGAAGAACAAATACAATCCCGATCCCACGAAGAATGTGCGGTTTGGAGATCCAACCTATGACGAGATGATGGTGGGATACTTCGACTATGTCTCGGCGGCGCGAGCCCGCAAGGTCGCCAAGATCGACCTGAAAACATACGACGCATATGTGGGCGACTACTCTATCGGGCCGCAGCTCTTCACGATCGTCAGAGAAGGCGACAAGCTGATGTTCTCCGTGCCGGGACAGGGTAAGGTTGAGGCCTTCCCCGAATCCGAGACCAGGTTTTTCTTCACTGTCATCGATGCGCAAGTTACCTTCGTTAAGAATGAGCGAGATGAAGTAACCGAGCTCGTGTTTGAGGTCAACGGCATGAAGGTGCGCGCAAAGAGAGTGAACAAGACCGCTTCGAGCGGCACAGTTAAGTAAAAGTTCTCATCATTTGGTGCCTGCTAGCGTTCAGTTAGCCCAGGGATTTCGAGGGGCACCATATCTTGTTTGAAACGAAGGAGAGAAAGATGAAAAGAACTCTGGGAGCCTCAATCACCGCTCTGTTAGTTGGAGCTTGTTGCGCTGTAGCTGTAGCCAGCGGTCCCGACTCGAAGAACCCCAACGTGACCTTCGCCAAAGATATCGCGCCGATCTTCAATAACAACTGCGTTCAGTGCCATCGGCCGGGGGAGATCGCGCCGATGTCGCTGTTGAGCTACAAGGACGCGCGACCCTGGGCGAAGTCAATCAAGGAAAAGGTGGCAAGCGGCGTCATGCCTCCCTGGCACGCCGATCCCCACTACGGAACATTTGCGAACGATCGTAGGCTTTCGCAAAAGGACATCGACACGATCGTGGCGTGGGTGGATCAGGGCGCGAAAGAGGGCAATCCCAAAGATCTGCCAGCTACACCGCAGTTTGCCGACGGCTGGAACATCGGCAAACCCGACGTAGTCTTTTATCTGCCGGAAGCATTCACCGTGCCCGCTAGTGGCACTGTCGATTACAAATACTTCCGGGTGCCGACTAACTTCAAACAGGATATGTACGTTCAAGCGGCCGAGATCCGTCCCGGCGAACGCGGCGTCGTGCACCACATCATAGTCTTCTCGCAGAGCGCGAAGGATCCGCGGCGCTTGATAGTCGGTTACGCTCCGGGCGAACAGCCTGCAGTAATCAGCAAAGGGCTAGCGCGCAAGATACCCGCCGGCTCGGAGCTCGTCTTCCAGGTTCACTACACGCCAAACGGGACTGAAGCGAAAGACAGATCTTATGTCGGCTTCGTGTTTTCCAAGGAGCCGCCCAAAGCTGAAATCCTCACCCGGCCGATCATGAACGCCGGGTTTGCAATTCCGGCGGGCGATCCAAACTATCGCGTCGAATCGACGTTCACGTTCACTCAAGACTCGCACGTCTACTCGCTGATGCCCCACATGCATGTTCGCGGCAAGGACTTCGAGTTTCGGGCGACGTTCCCGGACGGCTCGACAAAGGTGCTGCTGTCGGTGCCCAAGTATGACTTCGCGTGGCAGACTTATTATGTGCTGAAAGAGCCGTTGGCCGCGCCGAAGGGCACGCGCATCGACTGCCTCGCCCACTTCGACAACTCGGAGAAAAACAAGTACAACCCGGATCCGAAAAAGGAAGTTCGTTGGGGCGATCAGACCTGGGAAGAAATGATGATCGGTTGGATGAGCTACACTGTGGATGCGCCGCAAGGTAAAGCCGAAACCGTCAGCCAGAACAAGTAACAGCGATCTGATTCTTTCGATTGGAGCTTTCGGTTAGAATTGAAGGGCCGATTCAACCCGTCCGGTTGGGTCGGCCCGACTTAATATGAAGAGGAAGAACGACACGGTGACGAGACGACCGGGCGAGGGGCCGACCAGGGGACCGCTCTCCACGTCTTCGCGTCTTTGCGTCTCTGCGTTGATTTTGATTGGCTTATGGTTCTTGCCTTTTGCAATGGGCCCCGCGTTCGCCCACGAACCGATCACAACCAAGGTTAGATTCAACAAAGAGATGATTCGCATCTTGCAGCGGAATTGTTTGGGTTGTCATCACGCGGGTGGGATAGCGATGTCGCTAGCGACTTACGACGAAGCGCGGCCGTGGGCGAAAGCGATCAAGGAAGAGTTGCTCGAAAAGCGCATGCCGCCGTGGCATGCGGTGCGGGGCTACGGCGAGTTCCGAAACGCCCCGGCGATCACGCAACGCGATATCGACCTGATCGTCAACTGGGTCGAAGGCGGTGCGCCTAAGGGCGATGACGCAGACTTGCCGGCCGGTCCGCTCTATTCCGATGACTGGGCGTTAGGCACGCCGAACCTGATCTTAAAGCCGCAATCAGAGATTCAAATAGCCGCGGACGCCGACGAGTATCGCAGCTTCTCGCTGGCGACTGATTTGAAGGTAGATCGCTGGCTAACGGCGGTTGATCTTCGTCCAGGGA
>DATMCM010000688.1:0-2480 GCA_035558335.1 Blastocatellia bacterium
TGCCTTCGATCTTGGCTTCGATGATCTCGCGAAGCGCATCGCTGTAATTGTCCTTCATCTCGATCTCGCTGATCGATGTGACCATCTGCTCGACAAGCGTGTGCGCGAGCTTTAGCTCTTTCTCGTCGATCTTGTAGTCGCCGATCTGCGGGACTTCGCTGATCTTGCGGACTTCTTTCGGATAGCGAAGCTTGAAGACTACCAGACCGTCGCCTTGCGGGGCGATTGCAACGAAGTCTTCGCGATCGCGCAGCACGACTTTGCCAAGACCGACCTTGCCGGTCTGCTTAAGCACTTCGCGGAGAAGGGCGAAAGTCTTCGCGCCGACGTCACCGTCGGGACCTGCGTAATAGGGTGAGTCATAGAGCGTTGGCGGGATCTCCGACGAGTCGACGAAGCCAACTATGTCGATAACCCTGGTGGTCTTGAGCTTGATTTTGGCGATGTCGTCGGGCTCAAGAATCGCGTATTGGTCCTTGGAGTACTGGTAACCTTTGATTATCTCTTCGTTGGAGACGATCTGGCCGCATTTCTTGCAGCGCTTGTCGTAACCGATCGGGCCGTAGTCCTCCTTGTGAAGCTGGTTGAGGTGAATCTTCTCAGAGGTCTCGATCGCGTTGTAGACGCGGACGGGGATGGCTACGAGCAGGAATCTGATATGGCCTTTCCAAATGGATCGCATTGCATGTTTCTCCTCCGGGGCTGCCGGGCATTATACACGAAAACTGATCGGGGGCCGCAACCCCCGTTAGGCTGAGGGTGAGTTAGACGGTGCATAGAATTGTCGGCAGAAAGCCCAGGCCTGAAGGCCTGGGCTAATGGAAAGAGTGGGGGAGGTTCTCCGTCGTCTCGTGCAGTGCCTAGACGCGCGAGCAGCTCTTGAAGCTTGCTCGAGCTGAGGGGAAGGATGCGGGTCACTGAGGTGCGATAAACTCAGGTGACAACTTGCCGTCGTGGTTTTGCACCTGAAGCCTCACGCCCGGCTTTACGAGCTTTCCTGATTTGCTTGCGATTAGCAATCCGGAGGGGTTGCCGGGGTCGCTCTGAGTTATCTGAGCCATGCCATTCAGCAATAACACCGCGCCTTGATCGAATCTCTCGCCTGAGACAAACAGCTTCTTACGCATCCTCGAGATTCCTGTGATCCTGGGCAGCAGCGATAACGGATCAGCCGGCGTCCCGGGCAGCGCCCACCTCGCGAAGTTGAACGCCTGCTTGCCCCCTGCGCTGTGGAAGGCGCCCGCGACGTACATAAAATCATCGCTGAATTCGATCACGTCGACAAAGCCATCCACTCCGGAGCCGACCGGCGACCATCTTTCACCGTCGAATCGCGCAAGCCCTCTCGCCTTCACTCCATCGATCTCGGTGAACGTGCCGCCCGCATAAACCCAGTCTCCGTGGACAGCAAGCTTCAAGACCAGGCCGTTTGCGCCGCTTCCCAGTGCGTGCCAGCGCTCGCCGTCCCAGCGGGCGATGTTGTTCGCGGGTACTCCGCCTGCCGAGGTGAACCGTCCGCCGGCGTACACATCTTTTTCTTTCACCGCAATAGTCGCAACGTACGGTGCGCACGGAAAACTGGGGTTCTGGCTGAGACAACCATCAACTCCGCCACCGAGCGCCGACCACTCGCTTCCGTTCCATATAGCGATGTTGTTCGCGGAGGACCCGCCCGCCGATCTGAAGTTGCCGCCGATGTAAGCGTCCTTTCCGTTGATTGCTAACGCGTTGATCGACGCAGTAAGGCTGTCGCCGATGACTCCGCCGCCGACCTTCGACCAGTTGGCGCCGTCCCATCGAGCGAAGCCTTCCACAAGCAAAGTCCCGCCAACCTCCTTCACGTCGCTCATCACGTTGCCAGTGGCGTAGATATCGTCCCCGCTCAGCGCGATCGATTGAACCGTTACGCAGTCGCCCGTCCAATCGCAAATGGATAAACCGTCTCCGAGAGTCGACCACTTGCTACCGTCCCACCTGGCTATCTTGTTGGCCGGGACGCCGCCTATCGAACCAAAGTTACCGCCCGCGATCAGCTCATTGCCCTTGACCTGAAGTGCATAAACCGTCGGAAAACAAAAGGTGCCCAGGCAAAAGTCGATCCCTCCACCGACGTTCGACCAGGCTTCGCCGTCCCATCGCGCAATGCCGTTGACCGCGACTCCACCCGCTGAAGCGAACCTTCCGCCGACGTAAACATCTTTGCCCACCGCCGCGATCGCCCGAACCGAGGTAAACGGTTCGATATCAGGGCGCGCGAGTACCAACGAGTTGTCCCAGCGATCATCATCCGAGAGGGTAGTCGGATCTTGTTGTTGCGATGACCCGAAGAAGCCGCCAAACGGAGATTTCCCAAAGGCCGGGAGTGAGTGGCTGACCAGCAAAAGCAGGAGAAAAGCGAAGCTAATGATCCGCAGACTTAGGGGCGCGGCTTTCATTGGGTGATTCCTATGAACAAATGCTGCTAGATCGACGCGTCTGAA
>DATMCM010000689.1:0-5558 GCA_035558335.1 Blastocatellia bacterium
AAGGCGCTAGCGATAGACGACACGATCGCTGAAGCGCACAATTCATTGGCAGGTGTTAAGGACTTATACGAGTGGGACTTCCCTGGAGCTGAAAGGGAATTTAAGAGGGCGATCGAGTTAGACCCAAACTACTCGACCGGCCACCGTTGGTATTCAACGTTTCTAGGGTGTCTCGGACGCCACGCCGAAGCAATTGCTGAAGCCAAACGAGCGCTGGAGGTTGACCCACTCTCGCTTCCCGCCAGCGCGCTTTTGGGAAACATGTACATCGGCGCTCGTAAGCCGGATGAGGCGATGGCGCAACTCCAAAGAACAATCGGGATGGACGAGAACTTCGCGCTCGCGCACGAACTTCTCGCCAATGTGTATCTTGCAAAAGACATGTATGAAGACTCCATCGAAGAGCTTAAGAAGGCATACGCTCTATCGGCAAGATACAGTCCGGAGGAGGCGGCTAGAAGGGTAACAATGCTCAAAGATGGCTATCAGAAGTCGGGCGCGAAAGGTTACTGGGAGAAGAATCTTGAATTGCGGATTGAGAGCATGAAGCGAGGCTCTATGGTGTCTCCCACGGCGATGGCGAATGCTTACGCGCGCACCGGGAATAAGGATCGCGCCTTCGAATGGCTTGAGAAGGCTTACACCGAGCGTGACCAGTATCTCTTCTACAATCTTAAGAGTGATTATAGTTTCGATGGAATTCGCTCTGATTCGCGCTACGCCAACCTCCTGCAACGTATCGGTCTCCCTCAGTGATTTTGAGGGTACGTTCAGGCCTGAAAGTATTTATGAGTGGGCAAGCTAAGCCCTGCGGCGATTCAAACAATTCGGATAAGACTCGCCAACGAGCGTGATGCGCTTCTTGATCCGCCTCTCTTGCTGAGACGCAGCTTTGTGGGACTTACGAGATTGGCTGGACGAGAACCGGCCTCGGAGTCACAATGCGGCGCCGGGAACGACTGGGGTTGACGGCGAACTGGTCACCGGGATTTCGGCATCATCAAAAGCCTCAGAACAGACAAAAAGGAGAGAGATTCTATGCCCCAGGTTCACATCAACTTCCTGGCCGTAGTAGTTGCGGCAGTCGTCGCGTTCGTCATCGGCGGGCTCTGGTACTCGCCCCTCCTGTTCGCAAAGCTCTGGGTCAAGGCTCATGGCTACACCGATGAACAAGTCGCAGAAATGCAGAAGGGCGCCGGGAAGGCTTACACCGTTACGCTGGTGTGCGACGTCTTGATCGCTCTCGCGATTGCCGTCTTGATTGGCTATCTCGACCTTCATCGCTGCGTCCAGGGACTCAAGCTCGGATTGCTCGTCTGGGCGGGCTTTGCGCTTCCGCTGGGACTGACCGCGAGCATGTTTTCCGGGAAGCGAATGACTGTCTTCTACATCGACACCGCTTATCAGCTGGTCTACCTCGTGATCATGGGCGCGACCCTGACTGTCTGGCGTTGAGGATCGCTAGTGTTTGGTTGTGTCATCTAGGGGCGGCCACGGAGCACCGCCCCTACATAGAAGCTCTTACTTGGCGCTGTGGTTCAGCCAGCGTTATCGAGGTACATGAGTTCGCACACGATCAACCTGTACTCTGAATCTCGGCCTGAATTAACATAGAACAAGGAGATTCAGAAATGAAGACCGAACTGCAGAACAGCGCACTAGTTCTTGTAGACATACAAAACGATTTCTGTCCCGGCGGAGCACTGGCTGTTGAAGAAGGCGATCAGATCGTAGAAGTGGTTAATCGTCTGATTCCTCGGTTTCCGATTGTGATCTCAACTCAGGATTGGCATCCCGCGAATCACATCTCGTTTAAGGCCCAAGGCGGCCCGTGGCCCCCGCACTGCGTGCAGGGAACGCGCGGCGCGGAGCTTCATCCGGAACTCAACGCCAAGGCAATCGGAAACTATCTCCGAAAAGCGTCGTCGCCCGACAAGGACGACTACTCGGAGTTCGAAGGCAAAGACGAGCAGGGCCGGTCTCTTGACCAGGTGTTGAAGAGTCACAATGTGAATCGTATCTTCGTCGCCGGACTCGCAACCGATTACTGTGTGCTGGCCACGGTGCTGGATGGTTTGAAGCTCGGCTTCGAGGTCTTCCCCATCGCCGATGCGATGCGAGCGGTCGATGTCGAGCCTGAAGACGGAGCCAGGGCGCTACGGCAGATGGCAGAAGCCGGGGCGCACCTGGTGACTAGCGATCGCATCCTGGAGAGTGGGAAGCCGACCGGCGGTGCGGCCGGCTGAGATGAAACTCGTTTGCGCTCAAGTTGTCTGACGAATGATTCCGCTGTCGATGATTTCACCTTTCTCACAGATCGACTTAAAGGTGATTTCTTTCTCACTCACTTCGATCAGCATGTAAGAGTTGTCCTCATCGAAGCTTGCCGCGCGTATCGGACTCTTCAGATCCACTCCGCCGCGCCGATTTTGCCCACCCGCGCCAGTCACGAAGTGCTGGATTCCCTTTTGCGGCTTGATGCGTTCGTAGTCATGGTCGTGTCCGGAAAAGACGACTTGTACGCCGTGCTGGACAAATAACGGCTCGATCTTGGCACGGAGCTTGGGATCGGACCCGTGCTTCTTACCCGACGAATAGAGCGGGTGATGAAACGCCGCAATCTTCCAAAGCGCCTTCGAGTTTTGCAGACCGTTTTCGAGCCAGGTGTATTGGGTGTTGTGGAAGTCGGTCGAGTCAAGCAGGAAAAAGTCCACAAGTCCGTTCCCCCGACTGATCGAGTAGTAGCATGACCCGTTCATGTTAAAGAGCGGATAGTTGCACTGGTCGCGTCGCCCTTCGTCCACGTCGTGGTTCCCAAGCGTGGCGTAGAAGCTCACCTTTTCCTTCAGCAACGCGGCGAACGGCTGCTCGAAGTTCTTTTGCAGCAGGCGTCCGGCGCCGTTCGGATAGATGTTGTCGCCTACAGTAAGCACAAGATCCAACTCTGAGCTCTTGTGCGCTTCGAACATCAGATTTGCGATAGCGCATTCGTCGGCGCCCCCGGTCCCAAAGTCGCCGACCACGGCAAATCTAGTCTTACTCGAAGGCGAGCCGAGAATATGTGCGGGCTTTATAAGAGTGCCCGCGGTAAGGGTCGCGATGGAAGCAATAGCCTGGCGCCGAGTGATGAGTCTGCCGTTCTTTTTTTGCATAAAGCCGTTTCGATTAGCGCGAACTCTGAACCTGACCAGGTCAGGTCGAATAAGAAAAGGGGGAATATCCGCTTTGCAACCTGCTCAGTTGACGTCGATCTCAGACTTAAAGACTATCAAGTCGCGTTTGGGCTCGCAACCTTTCGGATGCGCTTCGACGCTGCCGGGTTCATGCGCGGACGTTTGCTTGACAGTGCCGAAAGCGGCCCGTACGATTCTGATTCTATTTGATCACAATGGGAAGGCCAGGCCGGCGCGGAGGTAGATGTTGCAGACGAGTACGAAGCGATCTCAACCAGACATTCGAGCAATCGCCAGATTGATTCCGCCCGATGGAAATCTTGTGCAAGGTCAAAACGAAGTGGCGCTTCATCCTGCGTTGACGCGAGCCCTTGACGAGGTAACCACTTCCGGACTCAATCACTACAGCTTCTTTGAAGGCGTTGACGAGCTGCGCCAAGCGGTCGCTAAGAAGCTCCGCCTGTTCAACGGCGTCAACGTCGATCCCGACCGACGACCGCTGGAGCTTATCATCACGCCCGGTGCAACCGGTGGGCTTGTGACGTTGGCGCACGCCTTATTGCGCGGCGCGTCGGCAGTGGTCTTCGAGCCTTACTACCCTTATCACAAGAAGACGCTTGAAACCTGCAACGCGCGGATCGACGTGGTCAAGCTTCGCGGTGACGATCTTACCCTCGACATAGATGAATTGAGGCGAGTTTGTCGCGAAGGAAAGTCGCGACCCGAATTCCCGGTCAAGGCCATAATAGTTTGCTCTCCAGCTAATCCGACCGGACGAGTGTTTTCGCGCGACGAACTTGCAGCGATAGTTCAATGCGCCGCGGAGTTTGATTTGTTGCTGGTCTCCGACGAGGTCTACGAGCACTTTACCCTGAGCGCGGCAGATCACGTATCGACCGCAACCTTGCCCGGAGCTTTCGAACGCACGATCACGGTCGGCTCATTCTCAAAATCCTGGGCCGTGTCAGGCTGGCGACTCGGGTACGCCTACGGTCCGGGACATCTGGTCAGCAAGCTGGCGATCCTCGGAAACATCTACTATGTCTGCACGCCGACACCGCTTCAGCATGCTCTGTCACGAGTGTTGCTTGCCCATCCCGGGTACTACGATGACCTGCGGGTGGCATTCGCCCGGAAAGCGAGCGTCCTGTGTGGCGCGCTGACGCGTTCGGGATTTGAAGTTTATCCTTCGCGGTCGAGCTTTTACGCGTGGGCTCGGATTCCAGAGCGGTTCAAAGACGCCACTGAATTGAATGAGTTCTTAATCAGGGAAGCTGGCGTAGCTGGAGTGCCCGGCAGCGCGTTTATGGACGAGCCCGATACGGACCTCTACATGCGTTTGTGCTTTGCGAGAGAAGACAAGATGCTCGAGGCTGCGGCCGCGAGGATTGAAAAGGCACTGGCGTGAGAGTCTGGGGCTCAGACCATTTATTCTCAGATCACAACCGTTAAGCGATTAGGCTGATTACGCTCTTGGCCTTCTCGGAAAGCGTTCTTCAGCCTCAGCCCGCGACACAATCTCCGCGATCCTCATCTCCACTGCCCGGCCTGCCTCACAGCGCGCGCAAGTACGCAAGTCTTCAAAATAGGAGACCTCGTTTGCATAACGGATAGTTCCGGCGCCCTGGCACTCGGGGCAAGCCTCATTTTGAATGCTCGCGCTGGCAGCTTTCAAAGTTGTCTTCACGGCGACCATCGTCTCCTCCTGCTCCACCCTATGCCTCGGAATATTTTTGGTTCGGTCCAAGATTATTGTTCGGCTATCGTACGACTCACGCGGCAGGGATGTCAACTATATTCCGGCTTTCGAAGTAATATCTTTCGCCGCGTTCGCGGAGCGTCGGAATATTCGGGTTGGCGTGACGCTCACCTCGACGTCGTCCGTAAGACAGAATCCGCAGCCTCGACCCGCTAGTGCACCATATCCCGGTCGGCTTGTTAGCCCGCGCCGGTTCGTCTATTGTATGAGCGGCGGGTTTTTTGGCTGACTTGAATCCGGGGGTGCTATGAAGATCAGGGTTAACGAGCGGCAAGAAATCACCGACATGATTCGGGAAGAACTGGAGAATGCGCACAGCCGAATCCTTGACAACTTTTCGCGGTTTGAGCGGCAGACTTCAAGCACCGAAGACGCTCTCAAAGGAGTTCGCCGCTTCTACGAAGACTTATCCGACAACAACTGGACCGCAGGGGACGAACAGGCCCTGGCAGCCCTCTCCGATTCGAGCGAAGAAGAGATCAAACGAATGATGCGCGAGGGATTTCGGCGGACGCGGATTCATCCCGTTCCGAACTTCGCCTCGCTGATAATCGCACTCAAGAAGAATCCAGCCGAACCTGTTTCCGAGCCCGAAACAAGAAATTTCAACCCTGACGCAGTGCCTT